>JASEHA010000153.1 GCA_030018795.1 bacterium | reverse complement strand
TGGGCAATTCTATGAGGATTGTGTGATTTGAATTTTGCTTTATCGAATATTCAGTCAAGATGCACATAATGTAACCATGTGAACGGTTACTAAAAATCATACCCAAGACTAAAATGTCTTACTGACCCTGTGACAGGGTTTACAAAATCTGTGGCCCAGGCATAATCTATCCTTATGGGCAAAATCCATAGATTTGCCCTTATCCCCCAGCCAAATGCCCCCCTTATTGGGTTCACAGCATTAATCTTGCGGTATGTAGGGGGCTGTCCATCATTCCACACAGCACCAGCATCAAAAAACACCAATGATCGGATGCCTTTGATAGATACTGGCAGGGCAAATTGGATGACATCAATCAATGGAAAACGAAGCTCAAGTGAACCCCTGGCAAATGCCTTACCCCTCAAGCCTGTTCCTCCTCTAAATTCATAAACATCATATCGTTTTATCCTTCCATTCTCATTTACCATGATCATTCCCCCATTATCAAGGATAGATTGGGTTCGATTACGGCCAACTGAGGTCTTGCCATTAAGCTGAAACGCCAGAGCAGATCTGCTGCCAGACTTGATATACTTTCGCAAATCTATCTCAAGATTAGTAAAATCAAGGTCATTATCCGAGAGTTTTATTGTATCACTAACCCCTACCCTTGCCCTTGAACCACCAACAGGACCATCCCATGACCAGATGGTTGTATCATGAATAATGTCAGCAGAAACAAGGTTTACATCCTCCTGCTCTCTTGATGGTTTGGGCAGGATATAGTTAGTTGCAACCCTTCTGGATGTAAGCCCAAACTCTACACGACGGAATATATCCAGTGGATAGGAAACATTTCCTGATATACCATACCTCTTTTCCTTAAATTCTTTATTCATAAATCGATAGGAATTAGACCAATCAAATATATCTACTTCATATGAAGCCCGTTTGCCAAGGTAAAGATATGCAAGAACAAAGTTGGCATCACCCTCAAGAGAGGACGAAACATCCCCTCTCCAGATGAATCGATGATTGCCAAGGATATCACTCATGGCAAGCTCCCCTACTCCTGCAAACCCATCAACCGTGCTGTAAAGCATATCCATCTTTCTCCAATCAAAGGTAATCCTTGTTTTATATGGGATTATATCATTTCCTGCCCTTTTTGTCCGCTCTGTCTCAAGGGAATGGGTGTCTCCACTATCTTCTGTTGGCTGCATCCAAACTACACTTAATGGCTTCTCATGAAAATAAACAGCATTTCCCCCTTTTGTATAGGACATAAAACTAAGCTTGTCGTTAAGGTAACCTCCATTAAATGCCCCGCCAAAATAGTCTGTCACCTGAGTTATTTTATATGAATCCGATTGAAGGCTTACAGCCCAGATATTATACACCTCATCAACCAGACATGAGCAATAAACAATATTCCCATCAGGCGACCAGAACGGATCTATCTTTGGCAGACAGGGAAGGGGAAGTTTTTTAGCCTCAAAGGTATTCATATCCATTACAAAAAGCTCTGTTGTTGTCCCATGTTCACGAATAAATGCTATCTCATTCTTAACCGGAGAGAAGGCAGGCTGTCTGTCCATTCCCACATGGGTAACCTGCTCCAACCCTTCTGTGGCAACATCAAATCTATAGATATTACTTTTCCCATCTTTAAGACCGCAGAGAATGATGGTATCCCTGTCTTGAGCAAAACACAAAGAGGAGATATTATCCAGATTAATGTCCATTGTTTTTAATAGTCTATCCTCAAATACATCCCAGAGAAAGATAACATCCTTATTTTTACACTTAGCAATAAAGGCAATCCTTGAACCATCCCTTGCGTAGGCAGGTACTGTTTCAAAACTTAGTCCATCAAACCTTATCCCCCGCATTCCGTTGGTAATATATTTAACCACTGTTCCATCTACGGGTTTCATCAGGGCAAGGCAAGGAACACCATCTTTAATCACAGTAACTGCTGCAAGGTCTCCACCAGGTGAAAATGCCGGAGCAGAGGAGATTATATTCTGATTAAAAATCTGCTGGCTATCATCATCAGCAATCTTTCTTATGGCTACCTTTGGATAGTACACCTGTCTGAGTGCTTTTATCCATCCTGTTTCTAATGTATTAATGTCCACACCCAGGGTTTGTTTGATGGTTTCCTCTAATCCTATGCTTTTTTTGAATTTTCTTAAAAGCACAGCTACCTTTTTATCCCCATAGGTTTGAGCAATATATCGCAATAAAGAGTGGCTTTCCTGATAAGCCAGAAATACATTACTCGTCATCCTGAAATCTGTCAAATATTCCAGAGGAATAAGGCAATTTTCCACAACCGCATCTACCAGCATCATGTGTCCCATTGGATCAAATATCCCTGTTTCATATTCAGCCAGTCCCTCCATAAACCACATGGGTGGGACAGCAGAGACAGAAAGCATGGACTCCAACCCATCAGGGTAAAGAACATCATAGGTAAAGACATGGGTAAGCTCATGGGTAATAACCTTTTTAAACTGCAAGTAGCTGCCTGTAAAGGGGATGACCATGCGAAACTTTATGATTTCAGCAAATCCACCTACACCTGGATCAATCAATTCAGTAATAATATTTGTCTGCTGAAAGTCATAATGAGATTTGAAGACAATAAATGGGATTGGATTTGAAACCTGATGCTGCAGGCTCTGACTGATAGACGCATAAGCCTCTTCAGCCATGGATGCAGCAACCCTGGCCAGGTTTTCTGTTTTCTGGTCATGATATACCTCAAAATGCTCTGTTTTTAACACCTTCCAGTCAACCTTATTATATCTGACCTTATTCTTTCCAAACCCATCCTGGGCAGATGCAGATGAGGCAAGCAGCATGATAATAGACAATAGTGCAATAGAATATCTCACTTTAGAGAATACCTCCAATGGGGAAGCCGTTCACCTGTGCACCGGTCATCAGGCATCAGAGCACCGGTCACCAGTCACCAGTGCACCAGTCATCAGGCATCTGGTGACTGGTGCACTGGTGTTCTGGTGCCCTTGTCTTGGTCACCAGTAATAACTTGAACATCGAGTAATAACTAACGGATCTCTGCTAACCGCTTTCTCACCATCTTATACATCTCCATCCCCACCAACGGCAGGATAGACAATCCCATAACTATCCCCCAGTCATACAGGTTAAGGGGCGATGTCTTGAAGATAAGCTGCAGGCAGGGGATATGGACAATAGCCACCTGCGTGAATAGGATAAACAGCACAGACAATACCAGCCACCAGTTGGTAAACAAGCCTATCTTAAAGGCTGAAATGGTCATGCTTCTACAGTTGAAGAGATGAATCTTCTGACAGAAAACCAGAACAGTAAAAGCCACGGTTCTTGCTTTTATTAGCTCTTCAGGTGTATTATGAGAATACATCATATAAGCTGTCAGGGTACATATACCCATAAATATACCCTCAATAACTATCATAATCGCCAGCGGCTTGGGGACAATGTTCTCCTCTGGTGACCGTGGTTTCTGCTTCATAATCCCTTTCTCTTCCTTTTCAACCGCAAGAGCCAGTGCTGGGAAGCCATCTGTTACCAGATTCATCCATAATATCTGAAGCGGCAAAAGTGGCAGAGGCATACCAATTAACATTGCCGCAAATATGGCAATTACCTCTCCTACATTGCAGGAAAGTAGAAAATGTATGGCTTTCTTGATATTAGCATAGATCCTCCTTCCTTCCCTAACCGCAGCGACAATAGAGGCAAAGTTATCGTCTGACAGGACCATGGAAGAGACATCCTTGGTAACATCTGTACCAGTAATACCCATGGCAATGCCTATATCTGCCTCTTTTACAGCCGGGGCATCATTTACCCCATCACCAGTCATGGCCACAGTATAGCCATGAGCCTTTAACTCTGTTACCACCCTTAACTTATTGGCTGGCGATACTCGTGCATAAACCCTGACATCATCCACTATCTTTCTGAATTCTTCATCACTTAAGGCATCAAGCTCATTGCCAGATAAGGCAACATCCCTTGTCTCGTCAAACGCATTCAACTCTTTAGCAATGGCTATAGCCGTAATCTTATGATCGCCAGTAATCATCACGGTTCTTATCCCGGCTGTCTTGCACTCATGAATGGCCTGCTTTACCTCTTCCCTTGGGGGGTCAATCATCCCTGCTATCCCAACAAAGGTCATCTCTGCCTCGACATCAATACCCAACCCCTCTCTCTCTCCTCTCTCGCCCCTCGCGTTCTCTGTGTCTCCGCGTAAGCCCTTTCTGTCCTCTCTATAACCAAACCCCAACACCCGCAACGCCTGAGAGGCAAATATCTCATTTGTTTTAAGGATACTGTCCCTATCCTGCCTGGTTAATTTCCTTACTCCCTCGCTGGTATGGATATATTTACACAAACCAAGCAGCATATCAGGAGCACCCTTGGTAAAGCTGATTTTTTTGTCCTCTTTGTCCTCTTTATCCTCTTCGTTCTTTTTATCCTGGCAGACAACCGTCATCATCTTCCTTTCTGAATCAAAGGGGAATTCTTCTATCAATCTATACTCATTCAACAATTGTTCCTGTAATATCCCTGCTTTTCTGGCAACAACAATCAATGCCCCTTCTGTGGGATCACCGACCATCCTCCAGCCTTCATCATTCTTATAAAGGCGGGCATTATTACACAAAACACCTGTTTTTAGTAACAGCATCAAGGTATTATCCTCATCAGGATTGATACTAACTGTTTCCTGATAAAATTGTCCCTCAGGTGCATACCCAACCCCGGCAACCTCAACACATTTATCAATAGTAGCTATTCGAGTTACTGTCATTTCATTTTGGGTTAATGTCCCTGTTTTATCCGAGCAGATAACCTGAACACAACCCAATGTTTCCACTGAGGGCAACCTTCTGATTAAGGCATGCCTTTTAACCATTTGCTGCACACCCAGAGCCAGGGTAATGGTGACCACAATAGGCAGCCCTTCAGGAATGGCAGCCACAGCCAATGAAATAGCGGTAAGGAACATCTCTATAAAGCTCTCCTGCCGCATAATACCCATGACAAAGATAGTGATACAAATAGCAAAACAAGCATAAACCATACCCTTGCCAAACCGCTCTAACCGCTTTTGAAGGGGGGTTGTTTCTTTTTCAACCGATTGAACCATATGGGCTATTTTGCCAAGCTCAGTCAACATTCCAGTATTAACTGCTACCCCAAGACCCTTGCCAGAGGTAACAACAGTGCTCATAAAAGCCATATTCTTCTGGTCGCCAAGAGAGATATCCTTTTCATAGTTAATAGCCGCATTCTTTGAAACAGGAACAGACTCGCCGGTAAGCGATGCCTCTTCAATGGTCAGCCGTTGAGATTCAATCAATCGCAGGTCAGCTGGGACTATTGCCCCTGCTTCAAGAACAATAATATCGCCAGGGACAATAGATGAGGATGGTAGGATAGAGATTTCTCCATCTCGCAGTATCGATGCTGTGGGTGCAGTCAGTTTTTTCAGGGCTGAAAGTGCCTTCTCTGCCTTAAATTCTTGAACAAACCCCATAATACCATTAAATAGAACAACCGATAATATGGCTACAGCATCCATCCATTCTCCAAGCAGTGCGGAAACAATACATGCTCCAATAAGTACCAGTATCATAAAATCTGTAAACTGATGAAAAAATAACACCCATGGGCTTAATTGTTTTTCCTGGATTAATTGATTTGGTCCTGTCTTCAGCAGCCTTTCTGCTGCCTCTGCCCTTGAAAGCCCCTTTCCCTTGTCTGTTTGTAAATCCTGCAATGTTTCGTCAATAGATTTTGTGTACCAATTCATTAAATAATACCTCCATTATTAGCTGTTAACTAATAACTAAAGTATATACTAAATAAGGCAAAAGTCAAGAAATTTTTAGGGGGTATCGATTGTTAAATCGGTGAGAGTTGCATAGCCTCTCCCGCCATATCTACACTCTTAAGCACTGCTTGACTCTATTT
>JASEHA010000152.1 GCA_030018795.1 bacterium | reverse complement strand
TTAGTAGTTATTACTTTGCAAAATACCCTATGTAGCAGGTATTTTATCGTTTTGCGTAAGCCATGATCAATAAAATCAGCAGTCGATAAAGAACTATGATTGTTAGTCAACTTTGCTGATTTTAAGCTGGATATACGAAAATGTGGAAAGGAATAAATATTTTCCCCTTTTTCCTACTTTTCCATTTTCCCTTGACAGACACCTGAACGCTTACATCTGCGTCCATCTGCGGCTGAGTAGTTACCATGAAAGTACTAACCAGGGGCTTGCATTGCAATCCCCTATCTGCGACAACATATCAATTCTTCAAGCTTTATAATGTTTGCCAAGTGTTTCACCTGGTTTGATTGCCAATACTCCCCATTCCATTCTTGGACCACGGAAAAGATATTTTGGTCCGGCATCTCCATTCCTGTATTCTTTTTCGTTTTCATTTACTCTTTCCATTGTTCACCTCTCAATCTGACATGGTTTTTGCCGCACCAGCAGATTTTCCATCATTTACTGGATACTGCCCGGTAATAGATACTAAACAGTCATTGCATCCTCTAATATTTTTGTCAATTCCTCAGCCCTTGCCTTTTTGGGGTTATATTTTACAGAAGATGAGACACCAGCAACAATCGCTGGTATGTTATCCCTGTATATCCCTGCATCACAAGGACATGTAGGAATATTTATTTCCTTTAGAAGGTTGTCCACCAAATCAGCAGCCTGCATAGCAGCCGTATCAGCAGATTCCTCATTCAGTGATGGATTAAATATTCGAGCAATACAGGCAAATTTTTCTTTTACTACATCTACATTGTATCTCATTACATGAGACAGCAGCACCCCGCAAACCAATCCATGCGGAATTTCATACAGCCCACCAATAGAAGCAGCCAGCCCATGCACTGCCCCAAGCCCGGCATTTGCCAGTACCATGCCGCCAAGAAGTGAAGCCAGTGCCATTTGTTCTCTGGCTTCTATGTCAGAGCCATTGATAAATGCTCCATGCAGTCCCTGATTGACTGATTCAATCCCCTGAATGCACAGGGCATCTGTGATTGGATTTGATTCTATGGAGACATAAGCCTCTATAAGGTGGCACAGTGTATCTATACCGGTATATGCTGTTATATTAGGCGGTACGCTTATGGTTAAGGCAGGATCAATGATAACCAGCTTTGCCATCATCTCTGGAGCACGGATACTTCGTTTAGCCTTTTTTAATGTATCGGTTAATACAGAATTATATGTTGCTTCAGAACCTGTACCGCTTGTTGTGGGAATGGCAATAAATGGCACACCGGGTATTTTTATCTCTCTGCCTGATTGATACTCAATCATCTTGCCTGATTCATTGGCTAATGCAGCAGCAGATTTTGCTACATCAAGGACACTTCCTCCACCTAATCCAATCACAAAATCACATTTATTTTTTTTAAAAACATCTCTTGCCTTCTCTGCCATATCTACAGATGGTTCAGGCTTAACATCACTAAACAGTACTGCCTCTATCCCGCAGTCTTTTAGTTTATCACTGACTTGAGATAGAATCCCGCTGCGTTTAATGGCAGATGTGCCTGTAACAATAAATGCTTTTTGTCCAAATATGGTTATCTCCTCTGTAAGCTGAGATAAAGAATTTTGTCCAAATATGATTTTATGTGGTGTAATAAGATTAAATTTCATGGTATTCTCACATCAGACTGTGTAAAAACTTTTGACCTGAGCAATTAGGGTGATTTGCTACAAGGATGCAGAGATTCTCGACTGAATTTAGACAGGATAACAGGAAATTGTGGAATTTAGATGCGTTTGCCCCTACTATACAACAATTGACGGTTGACACGACACTATCTGCTACCATTAGAATCCTGAACATACAGCCTTCTTCCCAATAGCCCATCATATGCTGTCCAATTGTTATTTGTATCTGTCTTCCGTCCCATAATCTGGATAAATCGCTTTATCTGAGCACTCAGATTATCTGCATGATGGAGGGCACATGCTTCAAGAGTTTTTGGTCTCTTGGGTGAGCCAAAGGCATATTCACCATGATGGCTCAGGATGATATGCAGGAGATTTATCCTTAAAGGTGTGGGGAATCCTTCTATGGCTTCAATTCGTTGTGATACCATTCGTTCACCTATAACAATATGTCCAATAAGCTCACCCTCATCTGTATAATCAACACATAAGCTATACCTGAGTTCATCAATCTTTCCAATATCATGAAGGATTGCCCCTGTAAGAAATAGTTCTCGGTCAATCTGAGGATATGTCTCACAAACAACCTCACCTATTTTGAGCAATTCACAGGTATGCTCCAGTAATCCGCCAAGATAGGCATGATGAACAGAACGGGCAGCAGGTGCCTGCTTAAACCTTGTTAAAAAATCAGGATCACCAACAAAGGAATCTAGCAGTTTTTTTAGATATGGGTTGTTCATCTCCTTGATAACCTTAAGGAGATAGGCAGTCATCTCTTCAATATCCTTATCTGTTCGGGGCAGAAAATCATCCAGATTATACTCTGTATATTTAGAGATAGAATCAATGGCTATCTGCATCTTGCCCCGATATTCCCCTGCCCGGCCATTAACCCAGACAACATCCCCCTCCTCAAACAGGGTAGTGTAAAAATTAGCGTTTTCCCATGCAACAGCATCCACAAACCCTGTCTTATCACCAATCTCAAGCGACAGGTATTGTTGAGGCTTATCCTTAAACTCACGCATCTCTTTCTTTTTTACTGCAAAACAGCTCTTGACCATACCCCCTTTTTTTAGTTCAGAGATATATTGCTTTTGTGTAACAGACATTGTTCTCGCTCCTTTAGTCTACTGACTTTGTTTCAGATCTGGATTAAACACAAAAAATCCCATCTTTCTCTTTATTTCCTCAATGGCATATCCACTACTTAACAAGATATTAACCTCTGCCGCATAATTTGCCTCATCAACCGGCCCATAGCAGCCAATACAAGGGATATTGTGTGACGGACACCTTGCCTTACAACCAGCAATAGTGATTGGTCCAAGGCAAAGCAGACCCCTGTTTACCAATAAGCACTCATTTTCCACCATCTTGCACTCGCTGCACAAAGAGAAATTTGGAAGATCTATTACATCACCATGGAGAAATGACTTGAATATTCTTAAAAACCATTTCTTTTCCATGGGACAACCAGGTATAGAAAGATCAACCTTAACAAAGTTTTTAAGCGGCTCAGCAGGCAACACCTCTGGCTCAGAGGCTGCATCGAAGTATTTAAGCCCTTTTTCTCCATACACACACCTAATCATCTCTGCCCGTGGGATATCGTTTCTCATGGCATACATCCCGCCCCAGACGGCACAGGTGCCTATGGCTACAAGGATATTTGTTCTGCTTCGTATTTCCTTTAATCTTTCAAGGTCTCTTTTAGTAGAAACCGTTCCCTCGACAAGGGCAATGTCAATACTTGTTTCCTCATTCCCTGTTTGAGCCATGATAAAGGATTTAATCTCAACCTGTGAGGCAATCTCAAGCAATTCATCCTCACAATTCAGAATGGTAAGTTGATCCCCGGCACAACTTGATAAACCATATATTCCAATCCTTGGTTTTGACATCTTTTTAACCTCATGTTTAGTAGTGTCGCGTCAACCTTAAACTGACGGATACAGAGTATGTAGTATACGTTCACCAAAAAGGTGTAGATGGCGAAAATAGATTAGTGTCGTGTCAACCCTTCAGTGTCGCATAGAGATGATATAATTGTAGGATGGGTGCTAACCCATCTATCCCATCTATTCGACAATTGAGAGTTGACACGCCATTAGTGAGAAAAGCCCACCTTACTCGTAACCCACAATTTTAATTGTCATGAGACACTACTGCTCAGACTACCTCCTGCATATTCATCACATCCCAATAGGTAAATATAGGCCCATCTGTACAGGTATACTTATACCCCACACTGCAATGAAGGCACTTACCAATGCCACACTGCATCCTTCTTTCTAAGGACATCATGATCCTGTCCTTGGGAAAACCACATTCAATAAGCTTTTGCAGGACAAACTGATACATGATCGGCGGGCCGCAAATGGCAGCATATGTTGTTGCAGATGTATTGACAAATGAGTTATTCTTACCTTGCGTCTCTCTGCCTTCGTGTCTCTGTGTATTCGCATCCAGTCCAACCAGATCAAATAATTTTGTCACAACCCCAACATTTGCCTTCCATGTACCGGTATCATCCCTGTCTACAGTCAAAAGACACCTGATATCATTTCTATATAGAAGAGAAAAAAGCTCATCCTTAAAGAGCATCTCATTTGGGGTTTTGGTGCCATACATCAGGATTATATCATGGAAATCATCTCGATTGTCAAGGCTGTACCAGAGCAATGACCGTAATGGGGCCATGCCAATACCGCCAGCGACAATCAAGAGATTATTCCCTTTAATCCTTTCTAGAAAATAACCATTGCCATATGGTCCCCTCAGCCCAATGGCATCATTTTCTTTTAATCTGAATAGGGCATCCGTCACCTTGCCGGCTTTTCGGATACAAAGTTCGATAATCCCTGATCTTGTAGGTGAAGATGATATAGAGATAGGTGCCTCACCTGTACCCAGAACAGAGACCATCACAAATTGTCCTGGCCTATGCTTGAATTCATCCCTTATTTTTTCATCCTCAAATCTTATCTGAAAAAGCCTGACATCATCCATTTGAGGAATTATTCTAATTATTTTTGCCAGATACGGCATATAGGGATTACACATTTTTTCTACTCCGTATACACATTAGAGCACCAGTCATCAGTGCTCTTTTGTTCCTCTTGCTTACACCCTTTGAATCTTATTGGATTCAGTAACAATATTTATCTTAGCCGGGCAATCTTCAATACACCTTCCGCAGCCAACACAGCTTGGTCTTCCAAAAACACCGGCAAACGATTGTTGTTTGTGCAGCCATCTATGCTTAAACCTGTCTGAACGACTTTGTCTGAAGTTATGCCCTCCAGCTACCATAGCATGATCCCGAAACAAACAACAATCCCATTGCCGCCTTCTCATGCCTGATTCCATATCCATGTTAATAGTATCAAATATCCTGTAGCAATAGCAAGTGGGACAAACCATAGAACATGTACCGCAGCTGGTACACCTATTACCCAATTCATCCCACAGATTGCTTTCATACTCCAGATCCATAATCTCCGGCAGATTTCGAATATCAAGAGACCTTTTGAACGCCTTTTTTCTGGCAAGAGAATATTCCTTGTGAGCATCAATATCCTTATGGGTTATTTCTCCGAACAATTCCCTTGAAAGGTTCAGCATATCATCACCCTTGCTTGTCCCAATCCTGACCAAATAGCCATCTGGTATCTCAGAGAGAAACAGATCAAAGCCAGTCTCAACATAGTCTGTAGCCATAGAGTTACAAAAACAGAATTCATCCGGCATACAGCTCAACCCGATTATAGAAACATTTTTCTTTCTATTAAAATAATAATCATCCCGATATTTTCCAGAAAAGACAATATCCAGGGTAAGAACACCATGGATATCACAGGCATGCACCCCAAAGATAATATCATGAACCTCAAGTGATTGTTCAGGCTGGACAAATCCAGTCATGGAAAATTCAAACATGGTTTCTGTAGGATGATAGAAGTATTTTTTTAATGGAAGGATAGTTCTATGGTAATCAAGTTGTATCTTGCGAATATCACAAAGCTCATTCATCTTTCGAAAGACAAAAGATTTCTCTCCCTTTTTTATAGGGATATGAACCTCGCCTATCTTTTTTAGATTCAATATAAACTCATGGAGATTATTTGTTGGCAATTTTAGGAATTTCATGTTTTATAACCACACAGATTGGTGTAATAATTAACAGGTAACACCAAAATAACCTGCTCCTTGTGCAGGTTCATTTTTTTGTTGAACTAAGCCGCATAGTGGCAGTATTAACAGCCTCAGCATACCACCTTTTTATAGATTAAGTTTATCATACA
>JASEHA010000151.1 GCA_030018795.1 bacterium | reverse complement strand
GTGCACCAGTCGGTCGCAATCCTTTTTTCATCAAATATCAGTTTCTCACGGTGTCATGGTGACTGGTGCTCTGGTGCCTTTGTCTTGGTCACCAGTAAAAACTTGAACATCGAGTGATAAAAATCTTTCCCTTATACTTCCGCATCCCTTTTATCCCACCCTTGGTCTTGCCTTTGCCACAGCAACCTTTTTACCTGACAGCATACTCTGGTGCATGACCTCTAACACCTTTTCTGCATTCTCCTTTGGAACCTCAACAAATGTAAATGTATCGAATATACTTATACTCCCTATAGATTTACCAGCTATGCTTGCCTTGTCAGCGATTGCCCGAACAATATCACCTGCATTTATCTTCTGCTGCCTGCCTACATTCATAAACAATCTAACCATACCGGGTGCAGCACCTGTATCCTCCTGAACCGATTCCTCTTTTGTAAATCCCTCCAATTGAAATTTCAAAAGGGCTGCTACTGCCTCAGCAGGCGTAATCCCTTCTGTAATCTTATCTGCCAATTCAAGATATGTATCAAACTTCTTATCATCGATAAACTCTTGAATCTTTTCCTTCAGTGTCTCAATCCTGGCATTAATTACATCCGTAAGGCTGGGCAGTTTGCCCCTCTTTATCTTTGTCTTGGCAACAGCCTGAATGAGCCTCAGCTGTCTATCCTCTCTTGGTGTCACAAATGTTATGGCAACACCACTCTTGCCGGCTCTTCCTGTCCTGCCTATCCTGTGTATATATGCCTCAGGATTTTGAGGTATGCTGTAATTAACAACATGCGATATATTGCTTATATCCAGCCCTCTGGCAGCAACATCTGTTGCGACAAGAACATCTATCATGTTATTTTTGAACCTTTTCATAACAGCTTCTCTTTGAGACTGATTGAAGTCGCCGTGAATCGTCTCTGCATCATACCCCCTGTTTTTAAGGCTTGCGGCAACATCGTCCACCTCTCTTTTGGTATGACAGAACACAAGAAACAAATCAGAATCCTCTGCATCTATAAGCCTTGTAAGTGCATCCACCTTGTCTGCTTCACTTATCTCATAAAATATCTGGTCTATCTTTGGTGCGGTGAGTATATTTGTGCTTATCGTAATCTTTTCAGGAGATACCATATACTGCTTGGTTATCCTCAGTATTGGCTCAGGCATTGTTGCTGAAAATAAAAGCGTCTGCCTCTGTTTCGGGGTGTTGCTTAATATAGTGGTTATGTCATCCTTAAAACCCATATCAAGCATCTCATCGGCCTCATCCAGGATGACTACCTTAACATCATTAAGCTTAAGGGTGTCCCTTTCTATATGGTCAATAACCCTGCCAGGTGTTCCAACGACAACATGCACCCCTCTTTGAAGCATTCTTATCTGCCTCTCTATGGATGAACCACCGTATACCGGGAAGGCAAAGACCCTGTTCAACTTACCAATCTTGTTCATCTCTTCAGCAACCTGAATGGCAAGCTCTCTGGTAGGGGTCAGGATGATTGCCTGAACAGGAAATATCCCCCGGTCAATCCTTTCAACAACAGGTATGCCAAATGCTGCTGTCTTGCCTGTACCTGTCTGAGCCTGTCCGATCATATCATTTCCCTGCATAATAACAGGAATAGCCTTTTCCTGAATAGGTGTAGGCTCCTCAAAGCCCATGTTTGAAATTGTCTGAAGCATCTCCTTGCTCAAACCAAAATCAGCAAATTTACTCATTTTTTCACCAACTCCTCATTATTTTTCATCTTATCATAAATTGTCATCCAGTCAGCTAACTTGTGGGAAATGGTCATGACCGTCCCCTACCCAACGACTCTGACAATCCCATCATAATCTCCTTTGTTAATTCAAAATCCATCCCATCCCAGACACCAAACACATAATTATCAGAAACATTAACCACAACATCATTTTTTTTATGGATACTTAAGTAGTTAGAATATCCTTCATAGGCTGTCTTTGACATGGCTCTGGATGGATATTTAATGATAAATGCCTTTGCCTTTTTCCCATTATTCTGATAATATCCTACCACACCACTGGTTTTATTGTTTAACTCCAGAAAATTCTCAGGGATATAGTAGATATTATTCAAGGATATTTTCTCATGAAAAAATTTTACACTTCTCGGAATATAATCTTTAACAGGTAAAAGATGAACCAATTGCGGCTCTTTTGAGCTTTTGTTAATCCTGCCAGCTAATTCTTTTGCTATTTGAATCAAGTCATCCTTGGGACCCGGGATAGAATGAATAATCCTGACATAGAAATTTGCCTTCCAGAACTCTACTGTATATGATGAAACTATCCCTTCACTGCCTATTTTCACAAATCTTGCTTCTGGATTTCTGACAGATGAATATATACCAAAGGCATCCTGAAAGCTTGACATATTGTATATCTTAATGGTCAAGGTAATCCCTGAATCATTCTGGTATTCCTGAACACTCAGACTCCTGATATTATACGCTCGACATTTTTCAGCCTCAGTGTCCATATATCTATCCAATTCATCACCCTCGTAACAATAAAGCTTCCCTTTAACCGTATATTGTCCCATATTTTGAGCTACAGAATAATATATAGAAGGCAGGGATTTTTCTGTAGTAAAGCATCCTGTAAGCCATCCGGAAATAAACAACGTAAATATAATGCCAATTAAAATGAAGTTCTTTTTGATCATTAAAGTACCCCCTTGTAGTTAATCGCAGATAGACTAAAAACTGTCAGGCTGTTAGACAGGAGAGAATTTGAACCTAACAGTCTTCAGCCTAACAACCTATCTGCCTAAACAACCTGCAGTGCAGCCACTACCCCTTCAATTATCCATGGCGGGGTAGATGCACCTGCAGTAATTCCTATCTTTTTTATCCCTTTCAGCCATTCTGGTTGTATCTCAGAGGCTGTCTCAATATGATAGGTTACACAGCCGCTATCAGCACATATCTGGGCCAGTCGGCTTGTGTTGGCACTATTCTTTCCGCCGACAACCAACATCATCTCTACCTGTTTAGCAATCTTGTAAGAATCCTGCTGACTTCTTTCCACAGCATCGCATATAGTATGATATACCCTTAATTCAAAGGTCTTATGCAATAAGATACCTGCTATTTTTCTAAAGTATTCACAGGTTTGGGTTGTTTGAGCAACCATGCCTATCCTCTCTACCTGAGGGAATTTCTCTGCCTGCTCAATACTTTCTATGACAATGGTATCCCCCTCAACTATACCCGGGATACTCATTACCTCTGGATGATTTTTTTCTCCAACAACAACCACTGTGTAGCCCTCTTGTTTTAGTTGAGAGACAAGTTTCTGCACTCGTTTCACATTTGGGCAGACTGCATCCACTATATCTAATCCAGAGTCTAATATTTGCTGATAGAGTTTTGGGCTAACCCCATGAGAGCGAAGGATCACCACCCCTGTCGTAATCTCATCCATACCTTGAACAACCAATACCCCCTTATTTTTAAGGTCTTCAATCACCTGCGGATTATGGATAAGCGGCCCAAGGGTATATACATTACCATTTGATTTCTCTAACGTCTGGTTGGTTAATTTCAATGCCCTTTTAACCCCAAAACAAAATCCTGCTTCTTTAGATAATAATATTTCCATTTGCCTATTCTGCCTACCTAACAGCTTTCATCCTTCAGCTTTCAGCCTAAACACCTATCTCCCCAATATGCTCCATAATCCTATCAGCAATAGCCTGATAGGTCTGTCTATCCTGTTTCACTAATAAGTCTGATATATCTATTGGTTTCCCATAATTAAGGATTATTGGATATTTTTTAACCCATTTTGCGTCAGGAGGAAATGCCTTATCCGAGCCAGATATCCTGCAGGGGATAACACTAAACCTTACCCCCTCATTCTTTGCCATAGAGATAATCATCCCTATACCTGGTTTAGCTGGCTGCAGCTGTCCTGTTTTGCTTCTTGTCCCTTCAGGGAAGGCAAGGCATATCTTCCCATTATCCAGGAGGGTTATAACCCTTTTAAATACATCACGATCTATCCCATCTCGATTGATGGGATAGGAATTTAACCTTTTTAATAACCAGCCAAATAACGGCTTTACTGTAAAAAGGCTGCTTCTCGCAATATATGATGCCTGTCTTGGAATACTGACAGCCACTGCTGGAGGATCCAGATGACTCAAATGATTGCAGACCAACAATACCCCGCCAGTTGCAGGAATATTCTCTAGCCCTTGAATATTTAAGCCAAAATATTTAGTATAAAATAGTTTTAACACAAAACATACCATATAATAAAAAGGATTGCTGCTATTAAAAAATACCATGCTATCTATTTTTAAGATAAAATCAATCTTTCTTATTATCAGGGATATTACCTCTTTCAATGTCAGGATACTGGTATCAATATAGGCTGCACCAGGATCCATGATAAGGGGTGCTATCTCCCTTGAGCTATCCTGTTTATCCCGATGTTTTATCTCTAATTGTATCTTATATAACTCAACATCCTTATCGCTTCTTTTCAATTCCTCGTATCTTCTTCGAGCCCTTTCCTGAAGGGTAGCATCAAGATAAAACTTGAAGTCTGCATCTGGCAAAACCACACTGCCAATATCCCTTCCCTCCATAACCACGCCGCCATCAGCAGCAAGTCTCTTAAGGATATTAACCACTACATCTCTTACCCCTTTATATGCAGCTACAGTAGAAACACATCTGGTCACTTCCTGACTTCTTATCTGCTTTGTGACCTCATCCCCATCAAGGACAATCCTGTCTGATGTCTTGTATTCAATCTTTACCTGCCTGGCTATGGTAACAATATCATCCTCAGAGAGGGTACTGCCATTATTACCATTCCCTTTGATTGCTCCTTGAACAGTCCCTAACACCTGACCTGTCAGCACCTTATAGGTAATAGCCCTATATATTGCCCCAGAATCAATATGCTTAAGCTGCAATCTTTTAGCTATCGTTTTTGAAACAGTACTTTTGCCAACACCTGCAGGTCCATCAATAGTAATAATTAGTCTTTTTTTGTTATTCATGGTGTTAATATCAGAATTATAAAATGAGGAAAATTTCCTGGTTTATAATAGATTACGAGGGTTGTTCCCTGATAGGATAACCAAGAATAAGTATACACCCAAATCAATGTTTTGTAAAGAAAAATTTCCAATATTTTTGCAGTTTGTGCAAAACGTGTTGTTTGGCTACAGGGGTGCGGGGGCAGCACCTCTGCTGGGGGTGAAATATCGGGTTTAGAGGTACTGCCCCCGCACCCAGGGCAAACGCATCTATATTCAACACTGGCACAAATTGTGATTTTCCTTTTTCTCGCCATTTTGCAGATAGCGTCGAGAATACGGTCGCTTTAGCGGAGTCAAAACGACTATGCCTGAACTGGCCAAAATTGAAAATCACAAATTATAACACTATTGAGTAGATGTGTTTGTTGTACGGTGGCACAGACATCCCTGTCTGTGAAGAGGTAGCCACTCCGGCAGAGTGAGCCACTCCGGCAGAGTGAGCCACTCCGGCAGAGGGACTCCCTCTGGCAGTATGATGAGTCAGCCACATACCACAGACAAGGATGTCTGTGTCACCTATTTATTAGTCGAACACTCATTTCCCATGCTTTGATGGTAGAGTTCGTTCTAAAAAATCGCAATTTATGCCAGTAGTGAGCATAAACCCCACAATATAACTATGACAACAAAGTTTTGTCGATTTTATCCACAATTGCGGATATGTGTGGTGCAGTAGAGACGCGATTAATCGCGTCTCTACAATCTGTATGTAATGGAGTATAATTCTATCTGAGATGTCTTCAGAATCAACCAACTTTCCATCCTTACCTTGCATTATTTTGCATTACCTTCTCATTACCTGATTCAAAGGAGTTTACATATCTCGTAACTACTCAGGCAGATAGGCTGTAGGTATTTAGGCTGTAGGAGAAAATCATGCGTGAGCATAATTCAGCCCCTGCGCAAGAGCTAACAATCTTCTTCAACCTACAG
>JASEHA010000150.1 GCA_030018795.1 bacterium | reverse complement strand
CACAAATTACGATTTTCTTTACTTGCCTTCCTGTAGAGTGTGAGAGCGAAATAACATCAAAACGTGATTATTGAGCGAAGTCGAAACAAAAAATCTGAGCAATCTGTGGTTTTCCCTCTTGCAAAAACCTTGAAATTCATAGACAAATAAAAAGGAGCAATGATTAAAATTGGATTATTCAACAATTAGAGACAACCATTCTTGTGGAACGGTTGGTGACTTTTCAAAACAGGCTGTTTCAAGCAATTCAGAGGTATCAATCCATAAGATAATACACGGTGACAGCAGGCAAATGAATCTTTTGGCTGATAAATCGGTTCATCTGATCATTTCGTAGTATATAAAGCTACAGCACGCATAACGACTAATAAATAATAGAGTGTGTAAAGATGGCTGATCAGACGAATTGGAAACGGTTTTGGTGCCCAAGGGGAGCTAATATTAATCTTTCAGATGGCGGATATCTATCCGATCCGGATTCAAAATGGGGACACATCCTTAATCCCAAGGTGGTGCCGTTTGAATCCATAGATAAGATTCCATGTTTAGCTCTGCTTGGTGAGCCTGGTATTGTGGTAAAACACGTACTATGCAAGAAACCGCTGCATGGCTATCTGGTATGAACCACGATGTGTTTTGTGAGATCATGAAGACTGACCCTGAAGTATTGGTGGTGGGTAAGATTAGCTTACAACACATCATCTGGTAGTGGAAGACGTATAGTTGCCACTACATATTGTGCCCAATAATAGCTTGTAAGCTAATCTCACCCACCACCGAAGTATTGCTCCGAGGTGATGTAGCAATCACCGATGTGAAGGATCGAGAAGCCTTGGTTGACACTCTACTGAGGTTATAACGATGAAGAAAAATTACTGGATTGGAAATTGGGTATACGTGGACACTACAAAAAGCTTAGTCATCCATGTCTGACAGAACAGCTTCGACCATATATTTGTGAGAGGACCAAAAACAATACTGTGCGGCAAGTAGCAATCAATATAGCGGAAGCCTGTGAATTACAAACACTTCAAGATGATCTTGTAAATATAGCTCTTGATCCCTCCCAGCCTCAATTGATACGAAACGTGGTAAGTACGCTCAGTGGAAAAATGTTTAATTAGGTAACAATGACTTTAATTATGCAATATAATTAGGTAATAACTACAAAAAGTAACTCAAGCTTCCAGCTTGAAGAAGAGCACAAGCAGGATGCTTGTGTTACTAAGCAGGCAAAAGCCTGCCTGAACGAGGACGCTGGCAGGCAGGTCAAAGAATACGAACGCCAGGTTGACCAGATAGCTTATGAATTGTATAGGTTGACAAAAGACGAAATTGGAGAATGGTTCACGTTAGTGTGAAAGCTTGGCACGTAGTCACCCCCACCCTGACCATTCCCCATCAAGGGGGCGGGAACTTTCTGGTGCTTCCCCATCAAGGTGGTTAGAAGATTGTGTCTGTCTCTGTCAATGAAGATGGCAATAACGTACCTCAATTAAAAAGATTTCTGACAGATGTTCAAGATGGAATGGTTTCTAAAACAATTTGGATTAGGACAGAAGTTGGTGATAATCAAGAAGCAAAACGAGAAATCAAGGTATTTGACGATAATGATGTTTTTGCAACCCCCAAGCCAGAACGGTTAATAACGCGAATACTTACGTTAGCTTCGAAAGATGGAGACATTGTACTCGACTCCTTTCTTGGCTCTGGCACTACTACTGCTGTTGCCCACAAGATGGGTCGAAAATACATCGGCATCGAAATGGGTGAACACGCTTATACTCATGTTCATAAGCGTATGAAGGCTGTTGTAGATGGTACATATCAGGGTGGTATCAGCAGGGCAGTGAATTGGCAAGGTGGTGGTGGTTTCAAGTTTTATGAGCTGGCACCAAGCTTTATATCGATTGATGAATTCGGTAATCAGGTAATTGATGTTTATTACAACGATATAAAGCTGATTCGTGCCATGTGCAAGCTCATGAACTATACCTTTTCACCAAGCCCGGGCGAGTATTGGAAACATGGCAAGGGACAGTTGAACAGCAGTATTTATGTAACAACACAGATGCTTTCCGTGGCTATGGTCCAGCAGATATTAAGCCACCTGAGGGCAAACGAAACATTGCTTATCTGCCCGAAGAAATATGAACCTGGCTGCGAAAGGGTGGATAGTCGCATCACTGTCAGAAAAATTCCACAGTCTGTTTTGAAAGCCTGTCAATTTGGCAAAAAAGAATATCTCTTGCCAATCAAGGAACGGACAATGGAAGAGATTGACGAAGAAGAGTAGTGTCGTGTCAAGCTTGAAATGTCGCATGTAGTAGAGACGCAAAATATTGCATCTCTACATTGGAACAAGGCGAAAGACAAGCTTGCCTATGTCAATGTAGTTGCAACCCTTGTGGTTGCCTTTTATAAGCTATCCGACAATTGAGGATTGACACGACAGTAGTACCTCGTGACAATTAAAATTATGGGTTATGAGTAGGGTGGGCATTGCCCACCAATCTATTTTTGACATCTACACCTTTTTGGTGAGCGGTGCCTACCGTACCCATAAGATTAGGCGAAAGAATGTCATAAGGTAGTAGTAGCGATGAAGAAAAGGCTGATACTTTTAGCCAGTTGATTCCGAATTATTTTAAAGGAAGTGGCAGGAGGAAATTGTTGAGCAAGGAAGTAGGATTCGATGAAAACGATTGCAACGCCTATTATTGTGTCCCACTTGATGCGTTCAATTCGTAATGGGGGAAGTAGAGACGCAAAATTTTGCGTCGTTTCGACTTCGCTCAACGACCGTATTCTTGACGCTATCTGCAAAATAAGGAAAATCACAATTTGTGCCAGTATTGAGTATATAATAAGCACGAGGCAAAAGATGAATAACCATCAAGCATTACAATACATAACCAACGCTATGAACCTTAGGGATCCACAGGAAAAGAGTCTGACGCTCTTTGCTGACTATTTAGAATCAAGCAGCGGCAAAAAGGTATTGGCAAGAATGAAACGAGAGAATCGTGACAATATAGCCGAAATCGAGGCAATGACAAAAGAGTATGCTCAAACAGTTCTTGAATTACGCCAATTTCAAGCGTTTGAACGAACCTTTCCTGCCTATACCTTTGCCCTTGCCACCGGTGTTGGCAAGACACGACTGATGGGTGCTTTTGTGGCATATCTGTATCTTGTTCATAATATACAGCATTTTATGTTAGTTGCACCAGGCAATACCATTTATCGGAAGTTAGTAGAAGATTTTAGTAGAAACAATAATCCTAAGTATGTCTTTAGAGGAATTGAAGAGATAAATCTCAATACCACTCGCATAGTTACAAAAGATAACTGCCATCAAAATCAAGCCACTGTCGCCATGTTTGGCAACCAGATTAAAATCAATATCTTCAATGTTCAACAGTTTGCCCAAAAAAATATTGAGCAGGAAAAGGGTATTACGAAATTCAGGGAAACGCTTGGCGAATCATACTTTGACTACTTAAAATCACTTGATGACTTAGTGGTATTGCTGGATGAATCACACCACTATCACGCAGACGCTGCCATGGGATCACTTGACCGCATAGATCCATTATTTGGGCTTGAATTTGCTGCAACCCCATATGCTGCTGCAATGACTAACAGAAGGAATACAGAGCCTGCTCTCAAGAAAAATATTTTGTATGCCTACAATCTTGGAGATGCAATTCATGCTGGTTATGTGAAAGACCCATGGGTAGGAACAGAGGCAGATGTTGATTTCAGCCAGTATGACCCAGAATCTATTGAAACAGATGCCAGAAAATTGCAATTGGCAGCTTTCTTCCATGAGCGTGCCAGGATATCATTAAAAGAATATGCCCTGGAGAATAATAAACCAGAGGTTAAGCCGGTTATGCTGGTTGTTGCCAAGGATACAACACATGCCAGCCAGCTTCGGGCATTAATTGACAGTGATGATTTCAGAGGGGGTACATATAAAGGCAAGGTAATCGAGGTTCATACAAAGACAAAGGGAGAAGAAGCCGACGAGACTATTGAAAAACTGATATTCCTTGAACATCCAGATAACATTGTTGAAATTGTTATCCATGTAAACATGCTTAAAGAAGGCTGGGATGTTGCCAACATTTATACTATTGCACCCATTCGTTCTTCAGCTTCAGAAATTTTAACTGAACAAGCAATAAGCCTCACGATTAAGCTTTGCGGAACATCAGCAGCACGAAAAGATTGACCATGATGTGCCAGAACTATGGAAAGGAGGCATGTCTTTTGCTTATTTTAGCGATTCAGCAAAAAAAGCGATTAAGAGTATCATACAGGTCTCTAAACAAACTATTGATGCGAGAAACATCCCCATACCACGATTAATTCTTACACCTCATTATAGGGAGCTTATTATTGAGGATTTTAATTTAGACGCAACCAAGTTAACTATCTATGTGTCAGGGACTTCCATACTTGAAGCACGGCTTCAGGGAAGTCATACGAAGGACTTGTTTGGCAATATACATCAAGGTGTCAGGCAGACCGAAATAACTCACGTCAGGCTGTGTAAAAACTCGGTTTCTCAAGGATTACCATGCAATATAAAGTAGCAGGCAATCTTGCCATATCAATATATTGTGGTGTTGACTCATGAATTTTGAGTTTTTACACAGTCTGACGTAGTCACCCACACCCTGACCCTCCCCCATCAATGGGGAAGGAACTTTTTGGTGCTCCTCCATCAAGAAGGAGGGAATGCTCATGCTCCATTATCAAGGTGGTTAAAAGATTGGTCTGCCTCTATCAATGAGGATGGCAACTTGTTCACTCTCCCATTTTGGGAGATGGGGGAATTTGGCACAGGTAATTGACCAATTACAACGGTATTTAAGTATAATTAACTTATTGGTGGTAAAAATGGATACAGTAGACAGAACAATATTAAATGCCCTACAGGAAGACTTCCCTGTAGATTCACGACCATTTAGGGTATTATCCCAGAGGATACAGATAGGTGAGGAGGAGATTATCCAGAGGGTCAATTTATTGGTAGAAAGCAAGATTATTCGGCGGATAGGTGTCTCTCTTAATCCAAAGGCAGTTGGATTAAGTACAACCCTGATTGGTATGGATGTGCCAGAGGAACAAATAGAGGCTGTGACAGATATTGTTAATGCCTATGCTGAGGTTACTCATAATTATCAAAGGGACGAGGATTATAATCTCTGGTTTACCATAGCCGCCAGATCAAGGGAAGAGATGGATAGGATAATCGAAGAGATACGAGAGAAGACAGGGATTGAAAGGATGATCAATCTGCCGTCAGTAAAAACGTTTAAGATCCGGGTGAGGTTTGAGGTATAATGCTGGACAAATACGACCGAAAGATTCTAACGCTAATCCATAAACTTCCTGTATGCAATCAGCCTTATCAGGCTGTGGCAGAGCAGGTAGGGTTAAGCGAGAAAGAGGTTTTGTCAAGGATTAATGGCTATATCAGGGATGGGTTTATTCGAAGGATGGGGGTAACAGTAAATCATTTTCTGACCGGATTTGAAGCAAATGCTATGGTTGCATGGAAGGTAGAAGCACAGGATACCGATAGGGTGGGAAAGATGCTGTCCGCAATTCCATCTATTACTCATTGCTATGAAAGAGAGCTATCCGGTGATTGGAGATATAATATCTTTGCCATGTTTCATGCCAGAACAAAGGAAGAGCTTGAGCAAACTGTAAAAGGGATCGCAGAGGATATGGGTGCATTAGATTACAAGATAATGTATACAGTGAAGGAATGGAAAAAGGACGGGAGGAAGTATTTGTAAGCTTGTAAATGGTCGTTATAGAGACAGGTCAGGCTTTTTTGTATCCATCCAAAAGCGGCAGCAAGCTATCGTGCTTCAAAGAATTGTAATCGCTCAGTGAACAGTGGGAAGATGTCTTGCCTTAATTATCAGCGAGACAAATCATAGCTATATTTTTCGACCTGTGCGGTTGAAATATGCTACAGTTTTATCGAATTGCCTACGAAA
>JASEHA010000014.1 GCA_030018795.1 bacterium | reverse complement strand
CCTTCTTAATCTCTCCCCTTTTTCGTAATTTCATTATAGCAAAGTCCTTAAATATTGTCAACTTCTTTCTTCAATACCTCGTTTTGAACCATGCCCTTTTAAATTACTGAGGTGGTTAAGGAAAGATATGCCACAAAATCACCAAAACACAAAATTCTACGCATGAGAAATGAATGTTCGACTAATAAAGCAGGACGCAGGCTAAAGCCTGCGATTACCAAGTTAGGTGGCACAAACAGGGATGTCTGTGCCACCGTACAACAAACACATAGCAGGGCACCAGTCACCAGTGCACTGGTGCACTGGTGCACTTTTGTCTTGGTGCCCTTCCTAATAACCTCTTGACTTCCTAACTTCCCAACTTCTAAGCTCTCCTTTATCCTGTCCCCAAACAATCAACCTGTTGTCCCTCAGGGTACAACCTGCTACCTGCAAGAAACACGGAAAATAGTCGCAATCAAGTGTTGTCTCAATATGTTACAGCAATCCTTCTTAATCTGGCATTGTTTTTGCTTGTAAGGGGGATAGGCTGAAGACTGTCAGAATAGGAAAGTGGTAGAACATTTAGCCTAAAAAATCGCAGCACTAATCAAGCAAGTGTAGTCAAGGTTATAATTACAGCAGAGGTCAAAGCATAAACGAATGTGGTATAAAAAATTAATGAGGGGGGGAGGAAACAGCATCAAATGGATGGTGTTATTAGCTATGCTTGTGCCATCCATCTCATATGGTTACGGAACAATCACCGGTAGGGTTGCCAATCCTTTAAGCCAGCAATCACTCTCAGGTGCAATTGTTGCCGTATTATACAATAATATTGTCATTCAAACAACTACAACTGATATAAATGGCAACTATTCCTTTTCCAATCTTGCACCAGAGCTATATTCAATCAGGGCATCTACCCCTGATTATGCTACCCGCTTTTTCCCATCTCCAATCAGGGTAGCACAGGCTTCAATCATCCAGAATATTGATATTCCACTTGTCTTAATAGGAAATACCTCTGGCAAGGTTACTTTTGATGCTAACCTTAATGAAAATCGTGAGATTTATTCTATAAATGCCAATGCTTCAAATAGTTCTGCTATAGCAAGATTAACCTATAACCTCTATGATGATTATGACCCCTGTGTATCCTGGGATAATGCGAAAATAACCTTTGTCTCAAACCGCGATAATAACAATGAAATCTATATCATGAACAGCGATGGATCAAATCAACTGAGACTGACTAATATTTCCGGACAGGATACTTCCCCATCGTTTTCGCCGGATGCATCTCAAATAGTATTCTCATCCAATAGGGATGGTAATTATGAGATTTATCGAATGAATAGCAATGGCTCAAACCCAACCCGTTTGACCAATCATCCATCATCTGATATGTCTCCTGCTTTTTCACCAGATGGCAGAAAAATCGTTTTTTCCTCAACCAGGGGCAGCACCAATAACAGCAGTTATGACCTTTATATCATGAATGCTCAAGACGGCTCAGGTGTAACAAGATTGATTACTGCTACTGGGACCACTGGCGCAAAGACAGGCTTTGCCTTTTCTCCTGATGGACAAAAGATTGCCTTTAGCCTGCAATCAGGCACAAATACAGATATTTACATCATAGATATTGACGGCTCATCCGGGCTTAAAAGGCTTACCAATCATATTGCTGAAGACTCTTCTCCCTCTTTTTCACCAGATGGCAGACAGGTTATCTTTTGCTCAACCCAGAGCGGAAGGATGGAATTGTTTGCCATAGATATTAATGCTGCAACAGGTGATGTAAGAAAACTCATTATTGATACCCCCTTAAACCCGCAAAGCAACCCCTCATGGTCAACAGGCTGTGTGGCTACAGGCTCTATCTCTGGCAAAATAGAAGATGCTGTCTTCCAATCCCAGCCAGTAGCAAATGCCCTCATAGAGATGATGCATAACAAAACTATCATTGCCACAGCTTCAACTACCTCAAACGGGCAGTATACCATCTCTAACCTGACCATGGGGCTTTTCAAGTTCAGGGTGTCCTGCCCTGGCTTTAAAACCTTTTATCTCCAGCAGCCTGCAGCCATACATTCTGGCAGTATAACAACATCTGATGCCCTGCTTCATCCGCTTTGCTCTAACCTGGGCAAGATAGCCTTTGTCTCTGCCCGTGATGGCAATCAGGAGATTTACATCTGTAACGGCAATGGCTCAAGACTAACCAGATTGACCTACAATCAATACTCGGATATTGACCCCTGTCTTTCCCCTGATGGGAAAAAAATCGTCTTTACTAGTCGCCGAAGTGGAAATGAGGATATATTCATCATGAACAGCGATGGTTCAGAGCCAAAGATGTTGACCAATAGCCCTGGGAATGATTGCTACCCCTCGTTTTCACCAGATGGGAAGAAAATACTCTTTACCTCTTATCGATATGGAAATGCAGACCTTTTTCTCATGGATATCGACACGCTGGAGGTAACCAGGCTTACCTCAAACCCGTATGACGAGTATGAAGCCACATTTTCGCCAGATGGGGAACAAATCGCTTATACTACTTTTGTCAATAATACCAACAAACTCTATCAGATGGATAGCTGCGGCAGGAATCAACGGCGATTAACCTCATCAGCTGGTGAAGAGCACCATCCCTCATTTTCACCAAATATGGAAAAAATAGCCTTTTCATCAAATGTCAGTGGCGATTATGAGATATACACGATTAACACAGACGGCAGCAATCAACAAAGGCTGACAATATCCACTGGCAGGGATGGCAACCCATGTTTTTCACCAGATGGATATAGCCTTTCCTTTTGTTCTGAGCAAAAAGACGGCTACGAAATCTGCACCATGAACAATGACGGCTCAAATGTCCAGCGGCTTACGACTAACATTGATACTGACTTTTATCCGAGCTGGAGCGTGGGCTATGTCCCTGTTGGTGCTATTTGCGGCACAATAACCAATTCCAATGACGGCTCCACACCTGTAGCCGGGGCAATGGTTGAGGTTATTCAGGGTATTACAGTTATTGGCTCAAGCACTACAAATGCGAACGGAACATATACCATCTCTGATCTTCCAGCCGGTTTGTTTATCGTAAGGGTATCCTGCCTCGGATATATACCAGCCAGCTTTCAGGGGCAGGTAACTGTTATACAAGGATTTATGACACCAGATATAAATATTTCCTTAAAGTCTATGACCATATCACAAACAAAGATAGCTTTTACATCCTATGTCACTAATGACAATGCAGAGATATATATCGTCAACCACGACGGAACACATCCTACCCGACTAACCTACAGCATTGGGTATGATGGTGACGCAAGCCCTTCACCAGATGGCAAAAGGTTCGTTTTTTGTTCCAAGCGTGACGGCAATTCTGAAATCTATATCATGGAGGCTGATGGCTCTACCCAATTAAGGCTGACCAATAATCCTGCCTCTGACCTCGAGCCAAAATTCTCATTTGATGGGCAAAGGGTTATCTTTACCTCAAATCGTGATGGTCATGATGAGGTCTATATGATGAACATTAAGGGTAATGAGTTGCAGAGGTTAACCTATGCCTCAGGCAATAGCAATAACCCTTCATTTTCACCCGATGGGACAAGGGTATTGTTTGCCTCAAATCGCTCTTCTGGGAACTATGAGATATATATTATGAATCTGGATGGTTCAAACCTGCGAAGATTGACCACAAACTCATCTGAGGATAGGGACCCAACATTTTCACCAGATGGGACAAGAATTGTTTTCTGGAGCAACCGTGATGGTAATAGAGAAATATACAGCATGAATATTGATGGTTCAAATCAGCAGCGTTTGACCTATAATACCGGGTGTGATGATGACCCGTTCTTTTCCCCTGATGGGAGAAAGATTGCTTTTTGCTCAACATATCGTGATAATAAGATAGAAGTCTATACCATGGATATAGATGGTACGCATCAGGAAAGAATCACTCATCTTTTAGACAATATCTACTCACCTATCTGGGGTGTAGAAAATGTCGGTACAGGCTCTATCTCTGGAAAGGTTTCTGATTTTCTCAATGACCCTGTTCATAATGCCTTGATTGAGATACTCAGCGATGAGATGAAGGTAATTGGGAGCATAACTACTAAAGAAGATGGCAGCTACATGATAGGCAACATTCCCATAGGATACTTTATGCTCCGGGCATCCTCTGCTGGATATGAAACAAGGTTTTATCCTGACAGGCTTAATATTACTACAGGCATCAAGATAACCCCTATTGATATCCCCTTATTCCCTATTGGTCAAACCAATGGCAAGGTTGTCTTTACCTCAGAAAAGGATGGGAATGCAGAGATTTATATTATGAATGCTGATGGATCTAATCAATCAAGGCTGACTAACAACCCGGCAAACGATATGAGCCCTGCCTTTTCCACTGGCAACATCACCCAGGGCAATGGCACAAGGATAGCATTTGCCTCTAATCGTGATGGCAATTATGAGATTTATATTATGAATGCTGACGGGACGGAACAAAAGAGATTGACCGATAATCAGGCAAAGGATTCATGCCCTGCCTTTTCACCTGATGGCAGGCTGATTGCCTTTCATTCTGACAGAAACAAAACCTTTGAAATATATACCATGAATATAGATGGCTTAAATCAGATCAATCTTGGCCCAGGCATTACCCCCTGCTTTTCTCCAGATGGCTCAAGGATTGTATTCAGCAAGTATTACAACAAAAACTATGACATCTTTATCATGAATAGAGATGGTTCAAACCAGAGAAGGCTGACGACTCATGCTGCTTATGATTACGACCCTGTCTTTTCTCCTGATGGAGAAAAGATTGCCTTTACCTCACATCGAGATGGAAATGCAGAAATTTACATCATGAATATTGACGGCTCAAACCAGATGAGGTTAACCAATTCACCTGATTATGATGGAGAGGCAGAGTTTTCTCCGGATGGTAAACAGATTGCCTTTGTCTCAAGGCGGCTGGGTAACAATGATGAGCTGTGGATAATGGATATTAATGGCAATAATGCCTTAAGGCTGACAACTAATTCGAGCAATGATTATCAGCCTGCATGGGCAGTTGCCTCAGTTGGAATTATTTCATCTGTTATCTCAGGCATTGTAACCTCTCATCAGGGAACAGTCATCCCAAATGCCATAGTAGAGCTGCTAATAGCCGGCACAGGGGCAGCACCCATGTCAGTGGTCAAAACTGCTCTGACCAATACCAAAGGCATGTATTCTATCATTGTTCCTGGCACAGAGACATATAAACTGCGGTGCTCTGCTGAAGGGGGATATGTAGTCAAATACCTTGACTTAAGCTTAAGACTCCTTCCAGGGACAAAACTGACTAATGTAAACATAATCCTTCTCCCTATCGGAGCTAAGGGGGGCAAGATTGCCTTTGTCTCTGATTGGAAGGGAACACCTGATATTTATGTCTGTAATGCTGATGGCTCAAATATTACCAGATTGACAAACGATTTGGCAATTGAGGCTGGTCCGACACTCTCCTATGACGGCAGCAAGGTTGTTTTTTATGCTGATATTGGGGGCAAAAAGGATACAAATGAATTATACATGATGAATGCTGACGGATGCAGTACATCTGGCAGTTCAAGTCTTAAGCGACTGACAACCAATACCTTAAACGATGTAGAACCGCACCTTTCGCCTGATGGCAAAACCATTGTCTATGCAAGCGGTTATAACCATAACAAGGAGATATACCTTCTTGATATTGCCTCTTCTATCCAGAAACGGCTGACCTATAACTTTTATGATGACTCATCCCCGAAATTCTCGCCTGATGGGTCAAAGATTGTATTTTGCTCTTGCAGGGATGGGCTTTCACAGGTGTATATGATGAATGCAGACGGCTCAGATCAGGTTAATCTTACTGGCAATTCATCTGCAAACTATTATCCTCATTTTTCCATGGATGGGGAAAAGATATTCTTCCAGCAGGGCACTGGTTTGTATGAAATGAACCTGCGGGATAGGAGCATCCGCTTTTTAACGGCTGCCTCGGGTATTTCGTCTGCTTCTCCTGATAACAAGCAGACTATTCTGTCTTACAATAATAATATTTGTATCCTGAATAATGGCTCAAGCCGGACAATAATAAGCAACTCAAGCTATAATCATTCACCATACTGGTCATCTGGTGAGGTAAGATGTGGTGCTATCAGTGGGATTATTACAGATATACATACTAATGATCCCATTATCGGGGCTGTTGTTAAGATATGTCAGGGAACAGCCACTGTTGCTGCTGCTGTTACCGGATTAAACGGCAGATATACTATCAACAACCTGATGGCAGAGAGATATAGCCTTAAGGTATCATGCCCGGGGTATGCTATCAGATATCTTGCAAGTGATGTTTTTGTTGCTCAGGATACTACGGTTGAGATTTCTCTTTCACTTCAGCCACTTGGACAGAAAGGGGGCAAGATTGCCTTTGTTTCTGATAGGGATGGCAATAAAGAGATATATGTTATGAATGCAGACGGGACAAATCAAACCAGACTTACTGATAACCTTGTTGACGATTATGACCCCTGCCTATCTATTGATGGGACAAGGGTTGTGTTTTGTTCTATGCGGGATAATAATGAAGAAATCTATATCATGGATGTTTCTGTTAGCTCTGGCAATTCTGCTATTCGGCTTACATCCTCCCCTGGCAGCGACAGGCAGCCGCGTTTTTCGCCTGATGGCACAAAGATAATCTTTACAGCCAATCGTGATGGGGATGATGATATCTATATCATGGATGTTGCCGGCAAGAACCAAAGAAAGCTGACCAATAGCATGGCTGCTGAGTATTCACCCTGTTTTTCACCGGATGGGAAAATGATTGCCTTTTGTTCTGATTACCCTACAGGTGAGCCGCAGATATATTTCATGGATATTAATAGTCAGGAGATGATACAGACTACCAATATCCCTGGAGGCTGTTTTAACCCATGCTTCTCACCAGACGGGCTTCAGCTTATTTTTTCGACTACAGAGGCAATGTTTGTCATGAATATAGGGGAAACAGCAGCCATGAGGCTATATAATGGCTCAGTTACTAATGCCTATTATTCACCAGATGGGGAACGGATTGTCTTTTGTTTGAATAGTCAAGTTTGTGCCATAAACATAGACGGCTCGCAAGCTATGTCGCTGACAATAGATTCCTGGCACAATGATTCCCCTGTCTGGTCAACAGGTGAGGTAAAGACAGGCTCTATCTGTGGCAACATTACTGATGCCTTTGAGAAAAAACCCATTGCCGGAGCAAGGATAAATATCATTCAGGGCTTAAGGCTTATTGCTGCCAGCATAACTGATACCTCAGGCAACTATTGTATTGATGGGCTTGCAGCCGGAAAGTATCTGGTTTATGCCTCTGAGCTTAATTATGGTATGAGATATTGGCAGGGCTATGTCAGGGTTACTGCCAGCAGCACAACCAAAGATATCGATATCCAATTGATTCCTGTGAAAGAGGGCGGAAAGATTGCCTTTGTCTCTGAGGTGGCAGAAACGCAAGATGTTGCGTCTCATAAAGAGATATATATCATGAATATCAATGGCTCAAACCTGACCAATCTTAGCCAATGCCCTGCCAATGATTTTGACCCTTGCCTATCAGCAGATGGCAAAAAAATAGCCTTTACCTCTGATCGCAATGGGAATACTGATATTTACATCATAGATGTTGAAGGAACAAAGAGCATAAAAAGACTGACCACTGACCCAAAACACGACTATGAACCAACTATATCCTCAGATGGCAAAAAAATTGCCTTCACCACAGACTGGGATGGGGATGATGAGATATATATCATTAATGCAGACGGTACGGGCGAGAAAAGATTAACCAATAATTTATATAAAGACTCATCACCCTGTATCTCTCCGGACGGGACAAGGATAGCCTTTTGTTCTATTCTTAATGGAAAATCTCAAGTTTGTCTGATGAATATTGACGGAACAAACACAATAAACCTTACCGGGACAACGAGCAATAATTATAACCCCTCCTTTTCTCCAGATGGATTAAGCATAGTCTTCTGGTCAAACCGTGATGATGCTGAAAAAATATATACTATGAACATAGATGGCAGCAATGTTCGACCATTAGCTGATGGGGCAGATAACCCCTGTTTCTCACCTGACGGCGAAAAAATAGCATTTTCAAGTAGTGGCCAGATTTATATGATGGATGTCAATGGTGCTAACAAATTTCCATTACTTTCCAATCCAAAATTAAAAAACAATCACCACCCTTCATGGTCGACAGATAGTGTTAAAACAGGATCATTCTCAGGAATCATCAGCTGCAGCCTTAATTCTACACCCATTCGCGGAGCAACTGTTGAGGTTTTTCAGGGAACAGATACTATTATCAGTGCCATAACAGATGGGAATGGGAAATTCCTTCTCCAACATCTTGTGGCAGAGCCGTATTTTATTCGGGCATATGCCCCAGACTATAATACACAATGCCTCATTGGTACAAGATCTATTATTGCTTCAACAGATACAGCCAATATAAACATTTCTCTGACACCTGTAGTCAGGGGCGGATTGGTTGCCTTCATGTCTGATGACGGCATATACCTGATGAATGCAGACGGTACAGGCAAGACACGACTATTGTCCAATCCTGTGTATACTGGCACAGGAACACCTCCATGTTATTCCTCCCCATGTCTTTCACCTGACGGAAGAAAGATTGCCTTTTCATCAGACATAAACGGGAACAGTGATATCTATCTTATGGATACCAATGGGCTTAATCTGGTTCAGTTGACCAATGCTGCTACAAAAGACACAAAAGGCACATCGCCATGCTTTTCTCAGGATGGAAAACTCATTGCCTTTGTCTCAGGAAATGACATCTGCTTAAAGGATATATTAACCGGAAGTATAACAACCATAATCAAGGGAACAAACACAACCAGGGGAACAGGCACAACAACTACAACGACATGGAATCGTTCTCCACGCTTTTCACCAGATGGTACAAGGCTTATTTATTGTGCAAACAGCAATGGATTGCCGCAAGTTTACAGCACATATATAAGCGGCACAGTCACCTGCAACCTTACTGGTTCATCATCAAGCAATCTTTCGCCATCATTCTCACCTGATGGACGAAAAATCGTCTTTTCCTCAAACCGGGATGGAGAAAGGCATAGGCTTTATCTTATGGATCCAGATGGCTCAAATCAACAATACCTGCCTGTTAATCTGGACAGTGAGCTGAGAGAGCCATGCTTTTCACCAGATGGAAAAAGAATAATCTTCTGGGCAAACAACCCTGACCTCTACATACTTGAGCTTAATAGTGGCAATTTAACCCAATTAACATCTGGTACTGCCAGCGATACAAAACCGTCATGGTCTGCCGGTGCAGTTGGCATGGGAAGAATAATTGGAACAGTGATTAATCAAAACGATGATTTTCCTGTGCCGGGTGCTGCTGTAAATATCTATCAGGGTAAACAGCTTATATCAACCGCAATCACAGATGTTTTTGGTCAGTATTCCATCCCTGATGTCTATATCGGTGAATACCTGCTCACTATATCGTATCCAGGAAGGTATGCCTTAAAACGCATACCAACACCAGTCAGGGTCATCTCTGATATGAATACCATTGTTAATACATCACTTATCCCTCTGGGAGAGAAAAATAGCAAGATAGTCTTTGCTGCCCAAAGGGATGGATCCTCTGATACTAATATCTACATCATGAATGCAGACGGCTCAAATCAACAGCAGCTTACCTCTGAAAAAAAGAAGGATGAAGGCATTGCCTGTTCCTATCAGCCATGCTTTTCTCCAGATGGGCAAAAGATTGCCTTTGTTTCTAATATAGAGGGCAATAATGACATCTATCTCATGAACAGCGATGCTTCAAATAAGATACGTTTGACCACAAGCGATGCTGAGGACAATAATCCGAGCTTTTCACCTGACAGTAAAAAAATTATTTATGCCTCTATAGGGAGTGGCATAAAGATTATTGACATTGAAACCATGCAGCAGCAGGACATTACTATAGGTGCTGGCACTTATTTATCACCCTCATTCTCACCTGATGGGCAAAGGATTGTTTTTACTAATAGATTAAATGAACAGGATGAAAATATCTTTGTCATGGATGTCAATGGCTCAAATACTCTAAACCTTACTGGAAGCAGCAGTCGAAATCATAGCCCAATATTTTCTCCAGATGGGTTAAAGATAGCCTTTGTCTCATGTCGTGATGGCAATGAAAATATCTATATCATGGATGCTGACGGTGCTCATCAGGGGAGACTAACCAGTAATTCTGCTGAAAATCTTTGCCCCTCGTTTTCACCTGATGGGCAAAAAATCGTTTTTTATTCAAACCGCGATGGAAACAATGAGATATGTAGCATAGACCTTGAGGGCAGGGCAGAGCAAAGGTTGACAGATAATCTAAGTAATGATTTTCATCCATACTGGGGATGCGGAGATATAGGAACTCTTACTGGCAGCATCACTGGTATGGTCAGCAGGTTCTTAAACGATATTCCTATATACAGGGCAAGGGTATCTGTTTATCAAGGACAAACCCTTATAGCTACAGCGACAACCAATATCAACGGCACCTACAGCGTCCAGGGTATTCCTGTTGGAACATATACAGTAATTGCCTTACATCCAGAATATATCAGCAGGGTATATAAAGGGGAAGTAAAGGTAATTGCTGAAGCAACAACCCCTGCTATTGATTTCAGCCTGCCTTATTTTGAACGGCAGGGAAGGTTTGCCTTTACCTCTGAACGTGATGGCAATCATGAGATTTATACCATGAATGGAGATAATTCCAATCACCAGAGGCTGACATTTAATCTGATTGATGACATGCAGCCATCAATGTCCATGGATAGCACAAAGATAGCCTTTGTCTCTGACAGGGATGGGAATAAAGAAATCTATATTATGAATGCAGAGGGATATGGACAAAGAAGATTGACCATCTCTGAGGGTGAGGATAGTCATCCATGTGTGTCTGCTGATGGAGACAGGATTGCTTTTTGCAGTGAAAGAGACGGCAATTTTGAGATATATATAATGAATATTGATGGTACAAATCAGACAAGGTTAACCAAAGATTCCATGAATTATGAGGATAGGGATCCATTCATCAGCCTTGACAGTAAAAAAATCACCTTTGTCTCTGACAGGGATGGCAATAAAGAGATATATATCATGAATACTGATGGGAGTCAGCAAAAGAGATTAACTAATAACCTGTTCCCTGATTATGACCCTTGCATCTCACCTGATGGCAAACGGATTGTTTATACCAGTGTGATTGACAACAATGAAGAGATATTCATCATGAATATAGATGGCAGCGGACAAAAGAGGCTGACCAATAACCCTGCCCATGATTATGATCCGCAATTTTCACCAGATGGGACAAGGATTGCCTTTGCAACGGATATGGATGGGTTTAAGCGAATATATATAATGGACATTAATGGAGAAGGACTAATCCCGATTATCAATCTTGAGCCAAACAATCATTTAAGCCCTCTTATGAATCAGGACAGCTATAATCCCTGCTGGGTTTCCGGGGGTTATGGTCAGGCAAGTATTGCTGGCAAGGTTATCTCTGCTAAGGATATAAGTGAGACAGTATTTGGGGCAAGAATAGAGGCAATTCAGGGAACATTGGTCATGGGTGTTGCATCTACCGGGCCAACCGGCAAGTACACAATATTTGGGCTTTTGCCTGGTATCTATCGTTTGCGTGTCTCTGCCCCTGGCTATGCTGTTCAATTCCTTCAGAAAGCAATCATAGTCAGGCAATATCAGCTGACAGCAGATATAGATTTTAAGATTATCCCTATTGGTTCAAGGGGCGGGAAGATAACCTTTGTCTCTGACCGTAATGGCAGTCAGGATATCTATGTTTGTAATGCAGACGGGACAAACCAGACAAGGCTTACTTATGGTAATTATAATAACTATACCCCTGAGTTTTCGCCTGACGGGAGAAAAATCGTCTTCGTCTCTGACAGGACTGGAAACAATGAAATATATATCATGGAGGCTGATGGGACAGATCAAAAGAGGCTGACCTACTCTTCAAGGAATAATCAGTCGCCATGCTTTTCTCCATATGTTGCCGGACAGATTATTTTCTCCAGTAATGGAGAGTTTATGGTCATGAACATCGATGGAACCCAACAGAGAAGGCTTGAAACCAATCTTACGGGTGAGTCTCCCTGTTTTGCACCTGATGGGACAAGAATTGTTTTTACTAAGAATAATCAGATATACATGAGCAGCAATGATGGCAGCAACCTCGCCCATCTGACAAATGGATTATTGCAAGAGGCAGAGCCTGTGTTTTCACCTGATGGGGAAACAATCTCTTTTACTGGAATAGATACTGAGCTTCAAAGAGAGGGGTTTTTGTATAATATCGAGAAGAAAACCATAACTATATTAACCAAAAGCTTTCGGAGTGATGCAATATCGTCTTATTCACCGGATGGGAAAAGAATTGCCTTTACAACTAACAGGGATGGCAGCGGCAAGGGGGAGATATACAGCATGGCTCTTGATGGCTCTCTCCAGATGCGGCTGACCAATAATAATGCCAATGATTATCAACCCTCATGGGCACCGGGTGATGTTGGGCCAGGAACGATTTCTGGTGTGATCAAATGTGCCTTTGTCTCACGCAGAAACGCAGAGAACGCAGAGAATGTAAAGAAGGCACCAACTATGGAGGCTGTCTCTGCTGCCTCTGATACCAATGCTGTCATTGACGAGAAGACGCTTTCAGTCTCTGCCTCTGCCTTTGTTACCGATGCTGTTATGAGGGAGAAGATGGCTTTAGCCTCTACCTCTGCCTCTGTTACCGATGCTGTCATGGACGAGAAGAAGCCTTCAGTCTCTGCCTCTGCCACAGATGCTGTTATGAGGGAAAAGACGGCTTTAGCCTCCACTCATGTTTCAGGCACAGTGGACAGTATCCCTAAAGAGGGGGTTGAGAACACGGCTAACGCCTTCAGCCTTGCCTCTAATAATACATTAATAAAGGGTGCCCGGATAGAGATATTACAGAATGGGCTGGTAATTGCTTCAACCCTGACCGATGTTGATGGCAGGTATACTATTCCCGGTCTTGCTGGCGGAAATTATCTTCTCCGGTGCAGTGCCCCGCCTGAATATGGGGTAAAATCACTTACCTCTGAGGCAACCATTGCCATAGAGGATAAAACACTAATCCTTGACCTCGAATTATTTCCCATAGGCACAAGGGCTGGACGAATAGTATTTGTCAAAGACGATGGCAACAATCAGGAGATATACAGCAGCTACCCAGACGGCAGCAGTCTTTTAAGACTGACCAATAATCCGGCTAATGACCATTCCCCGGCAATATCACCAGACGGCTCAATGATTGCCTTTGTCTCCTGTCGTGATGGGAATAATGAGATATACCTGATGAATATTGACGGCAGCTGTCGGATGAGAATGACAAACACAGGGATAAATGAGTATACCCCTGCGTTTTCGTCTTTTTCGTCTTCTCCAGATGGGAAACAGCTGATATTCTGCTCAGAGACAGGTATCTTTGTGATGAATATAGACAGCAAAAGCATACTGTCCTTGACAGATGGAATAAACAGCCTCTCTCATCCCTCGTTTTCACCGGATGGACAAAAGATTGTCTTTGCCTCAAATGGTAATATCTACACCATGGCTTCAGACTCAAGGCTTCAGCCTCCAACCATGCTTACCTCTCTCTCAGATCTCTCAGGTCTCTCAGTAGTAAATATTGACCCATGCTTTTCTCCGGACGGCACAAAGATTGCCTTTGCCTCAGATAGAGACGGTAATTTTGATATCTATTTAATGAATAGTGACGGCACCAATCAGACCATGGTTACCAATGATTCAAATAAGAACACCAAACCAGCCTTTTCACCGGATGGGACAAAACTCATCTTTTGTTCCTTTTGTCCGCAAATAGATGGGAATAATAGACTATTCACGATTGATACAGATGGAAAGAATCAGCAGGTAATAGGAACAGATTCTGCCTCCTCTTTCTTCTCACCCTGTTGGGGGGTTGAATATTGCGGAAGTGCTGTCATCTATGGCTCATTATCTGTAAATACCATGCCAGATGGTGCAAGGGTTTATATAGATGGCATGAATACCAATAAACTTACGCCAGCCGTCCTGTCTGCACCCCCTGGCACACATACCATTACCCTGACAAGGGATTGGTACGAGGTATGGAAGGGCACAATAAGCATTTCTCAAGAACAGGCTGTATCTATGAATGCTATCCTTTGTGGCTCAATATCCATTTTCTCTATCCCGGACGGGGCAGCGGTTTATATAGATGGAACGCTGACAGGCAAGACAACACCATGCATGTTGACTAATGTGCCCTATGGCACGCACACCATTAGCTTAAGCAAGGATGGCTATCAAACATGGAGCAGGGCAATAACCCTTTCCACAAACACAACAACCGCTGTTAATGCCTCAATGCTTATTTATGGATCAGTGTCAATCAACTCAAGCCCAGCTGGAGCAATGGTTTGCCTTGATGGCACAAGTACAGGCAAGACAACGCCATGTATCCTGTCCAATGTGCCTGCCGGGACACATACCATTGCCCTTACCTTAAATACATATCAAACATGGACAGGAACCATTACCATCTCTACCACTACTACCTTTGTCCCCTTAGATATTACTCTTTTCACCCATAAATCTGTGTCCATTAATTCAGAGCCAGCCGGGGCAGATGTTTATCTGGATGGCACTGCCACGAATAAGGTAACCCCATGCGTCTTAACCGATGTGCAAATAGGAGTTCATGCTATTACCCTGATCAATAATAGTAACTCTCAAGAATGGATGGGGACAATAACCGTATCCACCAATACCACCAGCACCCTGCTTGTCATCTTTGGGACATCTACTGGAACAAACAGTCGCAGTTCAATCTCTCTAACATCTTTCCCGACAGGTGCAGCCATATCCCTTGATGGGGTAAACATCGATAATCTTACGCCATGTGTTCTGTCCAATATTCCTTTAGGCTCACATACCATTGGCTTAAGCAAGGATGGCTACCAGACTCGAGCATGTGATGTAACCATATCACCAAGCATGGTATTATTCCTTTCTGTAGGGCTTGATACTGCTCAAATGGTTTATGGCTCAATATCCATTACGTCCACCCCAACAAGCGGGGCAACGGTTTATCTGGACGGCACATCAACAAGCAAGACAACACCATGCTGCTTGAGCATGATACCAATAGGGACACATACCATTAGTTTAAGCAAGGACGGCTATCAGGCATGGACAATGACTGCAATGGTTTCAACAAACACAACCATGGCTCTTGAGGCTGTGCTTGTTCCTATTGCTACAAGCACCAATGCACTGGTCAAGATGCAATCAATCCTGACGGATAAGAATATTTCTGCAGATATTTCTATTACCAATGCAAAGGATCTATGCGGGGTAAACCTTGTTCTGCGGTATGATATTACAAAGATAAATATGGGCAGCATTACTAAAGGGGATGCCCTTTCCGGGCTTTCCTGTCTGTTCTTCCCAGAGGTTAATACCATGACCGGGATAGCAACTATATCAATGGCTGTACTAAGTGCAGTTATCCCTGACGGCAACGTGGTGCGTATCAATGCCCATGTAATAACAGAGGAAGAGATAACCCCTGAGATGGTAATGGAGTTCATAACTGTAGAGTTAAGGGACGTAAATAATGTCCCAATCCCCTACTCTATTATAATTACAGGGACAACCACCTCTGGCACAAGTACCTCTGAAGCTGGCCTCTGGTTATCACCAAAGATAATCCCAATAAGTGTAGGCAGTGTATTCCCTGTAGATATTGTGGCAAAAAATGTTACTGACCTGACCATAGCCGAGCTTCATCTCTTGTTTGATCCACAACGTTTACAGGTCATGGACAGTGATTCAATAGCAGATGGCATTCAGATTAATGGCAGCACATTCTTTGGTGATATTATCAAGAATACGGCTGATAATAGCAAGGGGCTTATCCAGTTCACCTCACACCTTCTTGTTGGGACAGCTACGGCTAATGGTACGATTGCCACCATTTTCTTTAAGTCTACTGGCAACGGAACATCAACCATTGGCTTCAGCCTTAATACAGCCAATAATCAGGAGACAAAACTGATTAACAATCATGCAGCCATCCCTTTTACCATGGCAACAGCCACAGTAACAGCTACTGGCGGATGGAACGGGAATATCAGTGGATTTGTCGGTATATTAGATGAAGGCAACCTTTCCTTTACTGACCAGATTACTGTAACCTTAAGTGATATAGCAACTGTCACCACAAATATGTCAGGCTATTTCTTCTTCTCAGGGATAGCCCCAGGAACATATACCCTGACAGCAGACATCCCTGGATCAAGCTATGCAACAAAGACTGTGATCCTGCTTGAGAACGAACAGATAAATATTGGCACCATCTCTCTGCTGGCAGGGGATGCTAATAACGATAGGGCAGTTAATAGCTATGACCTCCTGGTACTCCGCAATGCATTTGGTTCGATGAAGGGTGCATCCAATTGGAACCCTATGGCTGACTTTAGACCAGATGGCTATATCAATGCCTATGACCTGCTTACCTTAAGACATAACTTTGGGAAGATACAGATGTCAGCACCTATGATGCTGTCTAAAGAACAGCCAACTCCCCTACCCTCTTCTGGCCACGTTTCGATGTCAGCATCCTTATGTATTGAGCCGCAATATATTAACCCAACAATAAACAGCATCTTTACGGTCAATGTTCGTGTAGCAGATGTTAAGGATATGGCTGCCGCAGAACTCCACCTTGTATTTAACCCGGATATTCTGGAGGTAGTAGATGCAGATCTGGATACATCAGGCATACAGATTAGCCCCGGAAATTTCCCGGCTGGAGCAGGAATAATAAAAAATCAGACAGACAATCAGACAGGCAGGATAAACTTCACCTCATATCTATTATCAAATGTTGTCTCGGGAACAGGTGTTTTAGCCTCTATCAGCTTTCGGGCAAAGGCAGTGGGAACATGCGGGGTATCGTTTGATTTTAATACCCTTGAGAATCGGGAGACAAAGGTATTAAATTCCAGTGGAGCAATAAATATTACGGCTAATGAAGCTAACCTTGCGGTCAGCCTCACGACACCTACTGATCGGTTTATTAATGTAAAGGCATACCCTAACCCACTAATTGTTGGCACAACTCCTCTAGATGAGATTACCCTTGACGGACTGCCAAACACAGGCATGGTTGATGTGAAGATATACAATATTGCCGGGGAGATGGTACTGGATAAAACCGTGCCTGCCGTAGGTAATTGGAAATGGAATGCCAAAAATAATGACAACGAATTAGTAGCCAGCGGGATATATATCTACCTTATGACCAATGAGAAGGATAGGGCTGTGGGGAAGATAGCGGTGATAAGATAGGAGAGTGCGGAATACGGAAATAAGAAATCAGGATGAAAGTAACCGTTCATATTTCTGCAAAGGCTTTATTCCTGCAAAAAGCAAGTAACAACCACCTCCTTAAAAAGGGAGTAATCACTAAAGTTTTTGCAAAATAGAAAAAACAAGGCAATTCGTCATTGCGAGCATAAGCGAAGCAATCTATAAGTCTTTGATATGCAATGAGATTGCTTCGTCGCTTTGCTCCTCGCAATGACACACTATTTCAGGAATTTCCCCTTTATAATAGTAGGGGTTTTTCGATTCCGAGTATTTTTGCGACAAATTGAGTTCTTGCATAAAAAGCCCTGCTGATACTTCCGTGTTCAGCTCCTTTGATTCTTGGTTGAACCAATACCCCCATTGCACCCAATACTGTTCGGGTAATCGCTCAGCAAGCGATGGAAAGATTAACCACAGAGGTCACGAAGAAATTCACAATAGGCAAGTGCCTACAATCTAAAATGCTTAAGGCAAACAATAGGTTAAGATTGTAGC
>JASEHA010000149.1 GCA_030018795.1 bacterium | reverse complement strand
ATCGACAAAACTTTGTCGTCAGAGGGAATTGTGGGATTTAGATGCGTTTGCCCTGCTGACCCAGATGCTTGTGCGTCTATACAATCGGCGATATTTCCTCGACCAAAACCTTTTTCTTGGCATTTTGCTTGATTAATCGCTTAATATACTTTTCCCAGGTTTGTTTTTCATCTAATTGATGATAGATATCCTTCACATCCTTCATATATTCTGCAGCAATCTTATAATCCTCGCGACGTTTTAAGGTAATATAATAATTGATAAGCTTTTTGAAGAGTGCAATAGACTCTTTTGGTTTTACAGCTTTTATTGCATTGGCTACCTTGTTGATATCCTTTGTTGATTGGTTTGGCATCATTGCCAGCTTGATACATGAATTAATATCCCCTTCCTTAAGTAAGGCATCTATCAAGGTATGGCATTTCCCGGCTTTGCTCAGGGAAATAAGCAACTTATTTCTGGTATTTTCCCATGTATTTATTTCAGTTGACAGTTTTTTTATCTTTTCATAGATTTCAAGGTCATCCCGTTCGTCAAAATAAGAGATATATGCTTCAAGTGCTTTTTCTTTTTGAGTATGATTTTCATACAATTCTGCCAGCTTTTTTTGCATAAGCAGTTTGGGATACTTCCCTGTTCCTTCTTCAATGGCTCGCCTGTAGTATCGCACAGCTTCATCTATCCTGTTCAATGACTCTAACTTGTCACACAATCGCAGGCAGATGCGCCATGAATCCATTTCCTGTCTGGCAAGGCTAACAAACTTATCATCCTTGCCTTCCCGATGATATAATTCTAATAAAAGCTCAATTACCTTTTCACGATCATATTCAACTACATGATTTGGTTCATGAAGACCGGTTAATCTTCCCTTACACAACTCTTCTACAAACTGATACTCTAAGTGGACACTACAATTACTCGTAATAAGTTCCATCAGGGAATGGGCAAATCCATGTGTTTCCTTGAGATATAGCTCAAATATCTGCCTGAAGACATCTTTTTTCTCTTCAAGGGTTTTTAGTGTTCTTAGCATACATCCAGAATAAAGATGAATACACTCTTCCAGAAAATCGCTCAATATGCCTGTAGAATCATCAACCTCACCATATTTCTCAAGTCCTTTGAGGATAACTGCCTGCAATACTTTTGCCGCATCGTGATGATTTTCCTGATTTATGTAATTAACCGCTACACTATGAAACTTTCTCAGCCTTTCAATAAGCTCTTGCGTTTGTTGAATACCAGGTGAAGAGACACGATAAAAGTCCTCATATCTTTTACTCTTTTCATGAGATGTTTCGTAGAGATATTTTTCATCAATATGCAGTTCTTGAATTATATGCGAATCCTTTTTTACCATTTCCAGCAGGATTGCTGTTAATTCATAGGTAGACTTTTTAGACAGGATAAACTCGATGTTTTCCAATCGTTTGAATGTATTTTGTGCTCGTATCCATGTATAGAGAAGGGCAAAGGCATGTTTGCAATAACTGCCGCCATAAGGACAATTACAATTGCTTGTAATCTTTTCTTCTGTCACATCTACTTGTATCTTGTATGCTTCCTTACCGCTTCCACTAATTTCACCAACAATGGTCTTTCCCCAGACCATCTGATTCTTTATTCGATTTTCTCTAAAATAGTTACTACCAGCTATGCGAGTATGTTCCTGTCCAATCTTTTCCAATTTTTCTTCTGTCATCTCTGTAAGCTCTGGGGAAACTTGATAATCTTCTGCCATTATAATCTCCTTGATATTAAGGATAGGTGGATAGACTGAAAGCTGATAGACTGTCAGGCAAGAAGTAAATCAGAAATATAGCAACTTTCAGCTACCAAACCTTCCATATGGTAATTTTGTCTTGATATCCAATGGTTGGATACTTATAATATAACAGAAATTTTCAAAAAAGTCAAGGTTTGATTTTCAAAAGTTGCAACACAAGCATCCTGCTTGTGATTTATAATGTTCAAAATCAGAAAATACCAGCAATTCTCATTATGAAATTTTTAGTAGCCCAGGATTCTATCCTGGTATATCTAATGCCAACATAGAATGTTGGGCTACTAAAGTACCGGATACTCCTTATACAGCTGTTTCCGTTGTGCCTCAAGCAAATCCTCTTTTCTGCTCAGGAACATGGCTGCACATCCAAACCTTTTGCCCATGCTATCTGCCACACTAAACGGCTCTGCAATCTTTTCCCGCCATTTCAAATTACGTAAATAATGATGCTCAATGATAAAATCAGAACACCTTGTTTCTTTTAATATTTGGATAATATTTGGGATAACATTTTGATAAGGATAGGTCATTGGCCCATCAAAAATAACCATATCAGGGTCCTCCTGAATGATAAAATCCCGTTGACAGTCAAGATTGCCGCCCTCAATATCTGATGTATGCACAAGCTTGTAGTTCCCATCAGTAATCGATACCTCGGTAACATATCCAAGCCGGTCATTATTACCATGCGGCACAGCCTGCGAAAACTTGATGTGTGTGCCTCCAAACCCAAATTCTTTACCATCAGAATATTCTATTTCCTCTGGAATGCTTCCAATGATATCCAGAAAATAGGCTGCCCTTCCTTGCTGGCTCTTGTTTATATTTTCTTGAGGGTGTTTAAGCAAGGCTATCTTATCTCTAAAGATATCCGGCTGAGACGGGTTATGATGATCGTAATGATAATGGGTAACTATTAAGACATCTGCCTGCCTGCTATACTGCTGAATGGCTGTCCAATGCAAAGATTCTCGTTCAATCTCCATTGGGTGTGGCGGCAAGTCATACCTTATCTTGCCCAGTGCTACCCCGGGATCAATGACAACCTTAATATCTGCTGTCTCAACATAGGTAGCCATTGACCTTGTTCCCAGAGAATCAAATGCAATTGGAATTATTTTCATATTCCCCATCCTTTGCTGTGAGTCAACAGTTTAATAATTTAACAATCAGATACAAGCAGGGATGCTTGTGTTACTCTTTAGTATACAACCTGCTTTGTAAAAAGTCAAGGAAAAGTTACTTCGTCTCAGTAACCGCTCAGCAAGCGGTGGAAGATTAACCACAGAGGGCACTAGTACCTCGTGACACTTAATCTTCAGGGTAGGGTGGGCAATGCCCACCAAAAAGGTGTAGATGACAGAAATAGATTGGTGGGCAATGCCCACCCTACTCATAACCCATAATTTTAATTGTCATGAGGTAATAGGCACTAGAGCACCAGAACACCAGTAAATAATTTGACTGAGACTCTGGTGCCTGGTGCCCTGATGACTTGTACCCATCCCTTAACCATTATGCACCTAACGGTACAATCAGGATATGAGATGTTTTCTTATCGTTTGCCTAACACATTGCATTGACAAGCATTACAGCATTTCACCCATACAGTCAAAATCTGGCATGATTATTGCTATTATATTTACCGAAAGCAGAAATAGGTAGCTGCGAGTCTTAAAATGTTCATAACATATTATAACATGCCCTCATTAAAAATGAGGGCATTTTAATTTGTATGCTTAATAACATACTGGAGGATGAATGCGATTTATTTTTCTGTCAATTGTCTTGATAGCCCTGTCTACATCTGTTTATGGCTGTGAAATATCTGCTGATAGAGGGGATTCCTCTAATCAATCACTTCCTGATGAACAATCTATTCAACAACACCCACAAGATATACTGTCTCTTATCCATGCTCTGGATGATAAGGATGAATCTATACGAATGCAGTCGGCTGAGACCCTGGGAGATAGCCCCTCTATGGCAGGGATACCATCCCCGGCAGGGATACCATCCCTATCAGTGAGGTTCATGCTAAAGAGGCAGTTGCTGCCCTGATCCAGGCATTAGATGATCCCGGATGGAGGGTAAGGAGAAATGCCATCATATCCTTGGGTAAGATTGGCTCTCTTGCTGCTGTTCCTGTCTTGATTAAATGCCTTAAGGATGAAAACTGGATAATTCGGGGCAAGGCTGTCCATGCCATTGGAGAGATAGGCTCTATAGAGGCTACTGATGCAATTATCCGTATGTGTAAGGATGAGGATAAGTCTGTCCAAAAAGAGGCAATAATAGCGTTGGGTAAGATACGGGCAATAAAGGCAGTACCATTATTAATTAATATACTCGTCCATCCTACAGAAGATAAAGAGATCGCTTGTGATAGCGATAGTAGCAAGGATAAATATATGAAGCTGGCAATATGGTCATTGATAGAGATAGGGACACCATCAACTATGCCGCTGCTTCGTATACTAAGGGATAAAAATCCTCAGGTGCGGCAATATGCTGCTTATGGATTAGGAGAGATTCGCGACATGAGGGCAATTTCATCCTTGATAGAGGCATTAACTGAAGAGGATGAACTCCCTCGCCGTGATATTTCCTCTGCATTGGTAAAGATGGGAACGTCTGCTGTACCTGCGTTACTTACCTGTCTGAATACTAATGATAGGGATCTTCAGGGATGCCTTATCTGGATATTAGGAGAGATTGGGGATAAACAGGCAACAGGAGCATTGATAAGGAGTTTAACCCATGGCAAGGATACTGCTTCTTTGAAAAAGATTGTGTGGGCACTGGGGAAGATTGGTGATACCAGGGCATTACCAGTATTGATCTCATGGCTGAAAAATGATTATGGGATAGAAGAGGCAGTTATTATTGCCCTTGGTAGGATAAATGATGAAAAAACTGTGAGATTGTTTGCATCTGCCTTGCGGGGCGATGTAACAAGTCTTCCCTGGGAAGAAATTGATGATATTGGGATTGATCTGTTAATTGTTGCAGCACAAGATCAGAATGTAGAGATTAGACGGTGTGCGGCTGCTGCATTAGGAAAGTTAGGGAAAACTCACAACAAAAAAGTTGTGGAATCGCTGATAGCCATGTTAAATGATGATGATTGGAGAACACAAAGGAATGCGGTGATTGGCTTGGGCGAAATAGGCGAAATAGCCGGTAAAAAGGCTGTATCCTGTCTAATAAATCTTTTAAGCCCAATACCAGAGGGATTCTCACCTGCCATCTGGACGGTTAGGGGTAATGCTGCCATTGCCCTGGGCAAGATAAAGGATCCAGAGGCAATACCTCCGCTTATCCAATCATTAAAGGATGAGGATAGCTTTATCAGGACATGTGCAGCCGAGGCAATTGGCAACTTAAAGGAAAATGCTCGAGAAGCAATTGTTCCTTTAATTGAGTTATTAGTCGAGAGAGTCGATACGGATGACTCTGTGCCTGAGGCAGCTGTATCTGCCTTGATAAATATAGGTTCAGCCTGCATCCCTTATCTGCTTAAATCCATAGACAAAATAGACAAAACAGATGCCAGCCTCCAACTGCCAAATTTTCTTAAGATACATGCCTTTACTATCTTTGGTAAATTACATGCTGTTGATGCAGTGGATGTGCTGATTGATAACCTATCATTAGCTGCAGACCCTTCCAATATGGATAAGGAAATAGCTGGCAAGGCTGCCTGGGCACTTGGCGAGATAGGTGATATAAAGGCAATTAAACCATTGGTTGAAAAATTAAAGGCTAATAATCTTACACATCAGAAGGTATTGCCTCAAGTTGTAGAGGCTGTGGGTAAATTAAAGGTAGAGGAAGCTATTCCATATCTGATAGGCTTCCTACAGCAAGGGGAATCATCTTTGACAGATGGATCCCCTCTGTCAGAGAGAGCCTCTCTGGCGGAGAGAGCCTCTCTGACAGAAAAAATAGTTTCTGCTACCACTGCAGCCCTAATTAATATCGGTACTTCTTGCGTACCGTCCTTAATCGAGATATTGTATCATGGGAATGATACTGCAAGGGCACATGCAACCTTCTGTATTGGACAATTAAAGGATAATCGGGCTGTTTCTTCTTTAACAGCAATGCTTAAGGATGAGGCATGGTATGTCCGTGGTGCAGCGGTTATTGCCCTTGGGGAGATAGCTGACAAGAGTGCTATTGAACCATTGGCAGCAACAGCTATGGAAGATAAGAATGAGGATGTGCGCGTATATGCATCAAATGCACTTGGAAAGATAGACGAT
>JASEHA010000148.1 GCA_030018795.1 bacterium | reverse complement strand
CTTGATGCGTTCAATTCGTAATGTGGAGGATTGAGTGAAACTTCGTTTCACTCATATATTTTTGACTGAAAGAATCGTAGGTTAAAAAACTTGAACATCGAGTAATAGCGTTATAATTTGTGATTCTCAATTCTGGCCATTTCAGGCATAGTCGTTTCGACTTTGCTCAACGACCGTATTCCCAATGCTATCTGCAAAATAAGAAAAATCACAATTTGTGCCAGTATTTAGTATAGAATTTATGTAATCTGTGTAATCTGCGAAATCTGCGGATTAAGTCTTATTGCAAGGTTGATTCGAATCTATTTTTAAACTTTATGCACGCATTAACCCTATAACCATTCCTATGATACGGAAGGATATCTATGTTTTCCAGGAATATATTGTCCCTTAACAGTTTAATCCATCTTTTAATATTATTTTCAAGATCTCTTGTAGTAGACTCATAGGTAATAATTTCCCTTCCCTTTGTTTCTATTTTCCATGTTTTTTTCGGAATATTTTCAATTGTCTCACGGAAACTTTTCCCTTCTTTTATATCAGATAGTATTATTGTCGAAGGTGAAACATATCCATCTTTATGTTCGCAAGAAAAATAAGAAAGAAATATGAACCATCTCTTTTCATTTTCATATTTTTCCCTATCCAACTCTTTTGTATCTAAAAAATAGCAAGAATAATTATCTCTTACCTCTATCTTTACCTTTTGAAGATGAACCAACAAATACTTAAGCAAACTTTCGTTCTCATCCTGTTCTTCATAAAAAATCGTTACCGTATATTTTTTTCCCTTTAATTCCTTTATTCGATTCTCAAGTTCTTGAGTTTTTTGGTATTCCTCATCAGATTTTCGATAATACTCTTGTAACTTTAATTCAAGTTCTGTAATGCGGGATTGATAATCATCAATCTCTATTTTTTTCTCGTCAAACACCTGTTTTAATTTTTCTTTTTCCTTGGTTAACCATTGTATTTGAGTATTATGGGATTGAATTACTGACTTATGAGATTCAATTTCTGCCTCTTTAGTTTTAATTTCTAAATTCAACCTTTCATTTTCTTTCTTTCCTCTTATTTTCTCTAAAAATAATTTTCTTATGAATAAACAAGCTATTAAAAAACAAACTGTTATTGCAAGAAAAATTGAGAGCCATAATATCTTCTTCCAATACAATTCCCAATTCAGATAATTATTTGCAACTTCAAGCCGGCTTTTGAGTTCATCCTGAGAGGCATCCTTTCTTATATCCTGCCAGAGACGATAGAGATTATTTAAGGTTATCTCCTTCTCAACTATATTTGTCCATTCAGGGATAGATAGATATGACCTTCCATGTTCTAATCCCTCTTTGAATATTTGGTAAGAAGGGTCTTGAGCAATATATTCCTCCATTGCCTCTTTCAAACCAGGTAACGCTCCAGTAGCCTCTCCATATAGAAGTTGTGCTTTTTTACCTGATAAAAACAGAAGAAGATCTATTACCTGATTAAAATTACCATTTTCCTTAGCCTTTTTACAGATAGATAGATTACAGCCGCCAACAAAGGTAAATTTCCCAGCAGGACCAGCCGGAGGTAACGCAACTCCAATCCTTTTTTTTCATGCTTCTTCTCCAAATCTATCTTGCAACCTTTTTACCAACCATCCTCCAGATATAAGCATACCAATCTCTCCATCTATAAACATGGTTTCAAGCTCTCCGAGAGTAAATTGAGGTGTTTTTATTTCTGTGGTTAATTCTTTCAAAAAGACTGCTGACCCTAATGTCTCTTTGCTATCAAAACCACCCTTTTTCACAGAAAATATCCCACACACCTTCTTAATGTCCACAATCTCTCCACCAGCACTCCATATCCAGACAGCAAATTGATGAAGCATGTCCCATTCACCCAAACACACTGGAAATCCAATGGCCCAACGCATTCCTGCAGGAGCTTTCTCATCCTTTATTAACTCCTGAATTCGGCTACAAGTCGTCTTGAATGACCCCCAATCCCTTAATTCGAGCTCAGGGTTATTGACAAGAGATTTCCAATAATATAAAACCCGGATATCCACATTAAGAGGAAGACCGTATATCTTCTCAGAGCCAAGTATCTTACAACTTTTTATTGAAGGCTCAAAATATAACCTTTCATCTACATAATCAGTAATCTCAACCAATGCACCTTTGTGAGCAAAATAGGCGTTCCATGTGGTTCCCAATTGGACAATGTCGGGTGAGAACCGTTCTTTATAGGCATAATCAGCATCATCAATCTCTCCAAATGCCTCTGGCCATTTAAGTATCCTCAGATTAATCTGCCCTTCAAACCTCTTCTCTGCTTTATATTTCCTGAGCAATTCCAGTATCTTTCTTTGACCAAGAACAGCCTTAGCAAAACCATCATCGCTTTTAAGCTCTGATATGGTATTTTTGACATTTGGATTTTTAACAAGGAATTCTTTTATTTCATTATCTGAGGGTTGATATGGAATAGGTGGTTCATTAGGCATAAGCCATAAGGTTAAAGATTTTTCTTCGGCAAAGGTTGGAAAGACAGACAGGAATACCACGATTGAAATTAATGATAAGTTTATTGCCCATTTTAACATCATTAAATTTTTCCTCTTGATATCGCAATTTATGCCAGTAGTGAGACAATATCGGACACCATAAAAATTCTACCTATTCTCTTTACGTGGTGAATAGTTATTTTTCTCCCTTCCCCTTCCATTACCATTGCCTCCTGGCTTGGGAAAGATAACAACCTTTCTTTCTTCTCCATCACCAATACTTTTTGTATTCACCTTTCTGTGGTTTTGGAGTGTCATGTGAATAATCTGGCGATCATGTGAACCCATGGGATCAAGCACAACATCCCTGCCTGTTTTAATTACACGTGAGGCAGCATCAACGGCTAACTGAACAATATTATCATCCTTTTTCGTCCGATACTGGGCAATATCGAGCACAATATCCTTTTTAGAACGGCAATTCTTTTTCATCATGATATTGATCAAGTATTGCAAGGCATCTAATGTTTGTCCATTTTTACCAATAAGAAACGGGGCATCACCACTAACAATATCAAAGATTAGTTTTCCATCCTTTTCCTGAGAGGTAACCCCGCTTTTTATATTCATTAATCTCAAGACTTCATTTAACATCTGGGTTGCTACCCCTGTCGCGTCATGGATAAGTGTGAGCCTGACCATTGCCGGGCTTACACCAAACAAACCAAATAGCCCTTTCTTACCCTCATCAATGACCTCAACCTTTACCTTTTCCTTAGAAACCCCGAGTTTTTTTAACCCCTCTTCAATGGCTTTATCTACTGTTTTACCTTGTTGTTCGATGATATTATCCATAATAATTCTTCTCCTTGTGTTATTTTTTCTATTTTTCTATGCCTCTTTTAATCAAGATTTGTTCGGCTATGGTCAGGATATTTTGAGTCAGCCAATATAACACCAGTCCTGCTGGGAAATTCATAAACATAAAGATAAATAAGATGGACATAAACATGCCTATCTTTGCCTGATTTGGGTCAGGCGATGGCATCATCTTTTGTTGAATAAGCATGGTTGCACCCATTAATACAGGAAGGATATAATAAGGATCCTTTGTTGCCAGATCATGCCAGATTAAGAAGTCTGCCCCTCTTAGTTCAATGGCATTTTGCAGGGTAGTAAACAGGGCGATAAATACCGGCATTTGCAATAGCAGCGGCAGGCAGCCACCCATAGGATTAACCTTATGCCTTTTATAAAGCTCCATCATCTCCTTGTTCAGTGTTTCTGCATCATGCTTGTGTTTTTCCCGTAACTGGGTTAAGTGTGGCTGAAGGTTTTGCATGGCTTTCATGACTTTGAAATTTTTCTTGGTCAATGGATGAAGTATGACCTTAACAATAAGTGTCAGAATAATGATAGAGATACCGTAATTGTGGGTTAGCTTGTATAACAGGTGAAGCAGCCATAACACAATCAAACTGAGTGAGTTCCAGCCTGAAAATGCAGTAAGATTTGCCATCTCTCCTGAAAGGTTTTTTAGGACCGTATAATCCCTTGGACCAGCATACACCCTTGATTTTATGGTTTTTTCTTCCCCTGGTGAAAGGGCAATAGGGGTAACAATCCCTATTTTCATCCTATTGTCTATTGTTTTAACAAACATGGCCTCAGATGCAGGTTTTTCAGGAATAAGGATATTCAAGAAATACTGACTGCTTTGAGCTACCCATGAGACATCTTTCTTTTTAATGACACTATCTGTTGGTGTAACAGGAGAAATAAATCCTAAAAAGGCTAATATCCCCTGAATTGCTCCGGTCTGATGGTGATTAACCTTTTCTACATGACCATTTATTTGAACATCCTGCTCTAATATGGTCAGGTGAGAATGTTTTAACTGTGCCTTTTTTACATCACCCTCTTCAGCTGTCTTACAGGGACTTTCCCAGACAATAACTGCATCATCTTTTACTACAGCATCTGAAAGGTTTTTTATGGATACTTCTACCTCCATAAGGTATGTTCCAGGGATTAATTTATACCTTTTGGTAATAGATAAACCTGGCATTGTTTCTACCTCATAGATGATTTCACGGCAGTATTGATCCACACAAAAAAGGCTTTTAGGTGTCAGGGATTCTGTGCCAAGATAAACGCTCAGCGGATAATCAGCCTCAGGGTGGACAGGTGGCATGGCAAGCTCTACTGGAGAGGCATCATGTTCGGTTATCTTTAACAATTGAAGCCCGGCTATCTCTCCATATGGATTGAGCTTTACAGACATAACCTCTGTCTTAAAACACAGATATTCCTCTGGGACATTCAACCCTGTCCCCTTTTCCACGGTTGGTTTTAGGACAACAGGGGTGGAAGACGGCTCAGGTAAAGGGGCAATCTGCTGCTTTGAAGTCTGTGGAGAATCCCCTATCTTCTTGTATGCCATCATATTATACATTAATAAGATGGCAGCAGATAAGGTAATAGCTAATATTACTCGTTTTTCCATGATATCTCCTACTTATTATGTGGTCTGTGTCGATGACTCATCTCACAGACAGGAAGTTTTTTTCGCCTTTTTCGCCTTTTCGCCTTCGCTACCGTACAACAAACACATTGCTCAATCTTGCCAGAGAAGCTTCCTCGTTTGGACAATTCTTTTATCTTGACATCAGCATCATTCTATTGGATCATATCCACCAGGGTGAAATGGATGACACCGTAAGATTCGCCTGATAGATTTCCAGAGTCCTTTCCATGGTCCATACATGGATATGGCATCATAAGCATACTGAGAACATGTTGGGAAAAATCTACAGGTTGGAGGAAATAGGGGAGAGAAAAAATGTCGATAAATATTTATTAACCCAAGAAAGACTTTTTTTACCATGGTATTAAACTCAAGCTATTGACTTAAGATGCCACCTCTTTTTTAAAGATATTTGCTTTCTTGAAGATATAAAGCAGATTCTTTTCTACCTCATGGAATGTCAGGTTAGTAATCATTTTTTTTGCTACAAGCACAATATCTAATCCGTAGATAAGCTTATTCTTGTTTAATCGGTATGCTTCTCTTAACAACCTTTTCGCCCTATTTCTTTTAACAGCATTGCCAACCTTTTTCCCGGCAACAATTCCCACACGTCTGACAGTAGAATTCGTAGGCAACACAAACAAAACAAAAAATCTGTGATGGTAAGCTGTTCCTCTGGAATATACAGCATTAAATTCCGATAATTGCAAGAGTCGTTGAGTTTTTGGCAATCCATAATCTTCTCTGAGATTCATCAGGCATAATCATCCTTGATTTAATTATTTGTTTTCCCCGGCCTCCTATTTTCTTTTTACTCGATGTTCAAGTTTTTTGCCACCATTGACCCTTTAGCAGTGAAAACAGTCTTATGGTATCTCCTACCTATCAAGCTGGAAGCTTGACTTACTTTTCATCCTGCTTGTGGTTTTACTTGGCTTAAAGGCGGTTCAATTAAGAAAAAACTTGAACATCGAGTTTTACTTACGGAATAAGAACAGATCTTCCCTTTTGTCTCCTCCTCCTCAATATCT
>JASEHA010000147.1 GCA_030018795.1 bacterium | reverse complement strand
ATCGATTCAACCTCTAAAAAAATATCCATATCCGAATATTCATTACTATCGCCGCGTGCCCTTGAACCAAAAATCCGAATGTCAATCAATCGAACAGTTTTAGACAGTCTTTCTTTAAGCTTTTTAGCTATTTCATAATCTCTTTGTTCCATACTTTACCTCTTTCTTTTTCACCTCCTACTGAGTAAAAACTATAAAGTGAAATAGCATATAACAGTTAGTGAATAGAGGAATTTACTGAAGATAATTTGAGAAAATCTTTCTCAAATTATCTACTCTGGATAGCCCTCAGTGCTGCACCAGTGGCATCCTGAACAGATGAGGAGACATCCTGTGGTTTCTTGGCTACACCAGATGCATAAATTCCACTGCCTTGTTCAGTGCTGATAAACCCATTCTTATCACGATTAATATTTAACCCAGAAAAATTTGTTGGCTGCATCCCGCAGGACAGAACCACTAAATCAACATTTACCCGGCTTTTTACCCCAGACAATATATCCTCAGCCACAACAATCAAGCCATCACCATCCTGTTCAACAGAAGCCACCTTGCCCTTGATCAGGTGAACCTTTTCGTCGGAATTGACCTTTGTATAGAATTCCTCATACCTACCAGGTGTTCGGACATCGATGTAGAACATATAGGCTTCAGAATCAGGTATATTTTCTCGCACATATGTAATCTGTTTCAATGATGCCAGACAGCACACAGCCGAGCAATATGCCAGATGGTTTTCATCACGTGAGCCAGCACATTGCACAAATGCCACTCGTTTCGGCTCTTTCTGATCTGATGGACGAAGAATCTTACCGCAGGTTGGACCATTTGGAGCAGCCAGTCGTTCCATCATCATGTTGGTAATAACATCCTTATGCTTGCCAAAGCCAAGGTTGTCAATCTTTTTTGCATCATACGGCTGCCAGCCGGTAGCAGTAACAATTGAGCCAACATTTAGCTTGACTATCTCAGGCTGCATCTGGAGGTTTATTGCTCCATACTTGCAGGCATCAACACATGCCCCGCATTTTATGCAGGCTGATGAATCGACAACATATCGGTATGGGAAGGCAAGCTCATGCGGCAGATACGCAGCCTTTGTACTGTTTATCCCAAAATTAAAATCATTTGCCCTCTCAGCCGGGCATACCTTAGAGCATTCACCACAGGCAGTACATTTTTCGTTTACACATCGAGGATTAACCTTGATTGTTACCTCATAGTTTCCTTTATTACCAGTAATATTCTGCACCTCTGTCAGGGTATAGTGCCTGATCTTATTATTTGTCCGGATGCGTCTTAAGTTTATCTCCATCCCACAGTAGGGGGGACAAAGCTTTGGAAAATAACGGTTCATCTGGACAACCCTACCGCCAAGGTATGGATTTTTCTCCACCAGGATAACATTATACCCTGTCTCAGCTGCTTCAACCGCAGTTGTTATTCCACTAATTCCGCCACCAATTACCAAAATATCTTGCGACATATCTACCTCCGCAAATAAACTTGAGCGTTTGCCATTGTGGCTTTTTACCACAAAGTTCACAAAGGTTTTTTTAACTTTCTCTTTTGAGTCCTTTGTGGTTTCCTTTGAGTCCTTTGTGGTTAATCTCACAAAGGACTCAAAGCAGCTACGCAAGAAGCACTTTAGGGCGGGGGAAAATCCCCCGCCCTAACAACCATTTCCTTACTTAGACACCAAATCCTTGTGTGCCTTTTTCATCATTGTCCATTGACCTGTCTTTGGATCCACCTTGGAATTGACAAAGCACTTCCAGTTAGCATCATCAATCAGATTATAGTCAGATCTGTAATAGAATCCAGGGTATCTTGATTCCTCACGGAATACGATATGCCGCAAATGTGCCTCTGCTGTCCAGATACGATGGTAATTCTCCCAGCATCTCATTAATTCATGAAGATCCCTTGCTGCCAGCTTCACAGCGTCTTCCTTAAGAATATCCAAAAGCTCCAATGCCTTTGACAACATTGCTCCACCAGTAACATAGGATGTTCCACAGCCTCCGCCGTATTCATCCATTATCTTGTTGAGCCTGAAGAGCAGCATCCTTGGCTTGATATAGTTTGGATTAATCTCAGGGTCAACCGAGTAGCCCTTATGGGTTTCATAGTTATGAAATGGCAGATATATCTCATCAGCCAATACCCTGGGATCCTTGGTAATTGTTGGATTAGTGTTGTTATCAAGAATAAATTGGACAGCTGACTTAGCTGCAAGCCTTCCCTCAGCAAATGAGCCTGATGAGAACTTATGACCTGATGCACCAACACCATCACCAGCCGTAAACAAACCATTAACGGTTGTCATACGGTTATAACCCCAGTTCCATTCAGCTGGAGCAACATCATTTGGGCCACTGACCCAGATACCGCAGCAACCTGAATGAGAGCCAAGCAGATATGGCTCGGTTGGCATGAGTTCTGATCCCTTTACCTCAGGAGCAATATTCATCCCTGCCCAGAAGCCTGCCTGACCAACACACATATCAAGGAAGTCTTCCCATGCCTCGGACTCAAGCTCCTTGCATTTCTTTTTATCATTACCATATGACTCAAAGAGGTTTTTCATGGCAGTAGGTGTATCCATGTAAATAGGACCTCTACCCTCACGCATCTCTTTAAGCATCTGGTGATTTCTTAAACATGTTGGAGTAACCTTAGAATTACCATAAGGCAGATAATCCTGAAGCATGGCTGCATTCTTTACGCAATAATCCTCACCAAGTGCATTAACTGCCTTTGCCTTAAACAGCAAGAACCATGCACCAACTGGACCTGCCCCATCCTTAAATCTTGCTGGCACAAAGCGGTTTTCCATCATGGTCAACTCAGCACCAACCTGTGCAGCCATAGTGTAGGTAGAACCTGCATTCCAGACAGGATACCATGCCCTGCCCATACCTTCACCAGTTGACTGTCTTGGTCTGAAGATATTGACCGCACCACCGCAGGCCATCATGACACCCTTTGCCTTGAAGATATAAATCTTGTTTTCTCTTACGCTGAATCCGACTGCACCAGCCACTCTGTTTTCTTGTTTTTCATCCAGCAGCAGCTTAACAATAAACACCCTTTCATAGATATTATCCATACCAATGGATGCCTTAGCTGCTTCAGCCACAATGGTTTTATATGATTCACCATTGATCATTACCTGCCATTTACCGGATCTAACGGGCTGTCCACCCTGCTCGAGTGTTTTATCTTCATCCCCATGTTGTTTCCATATAGGCAGTCCCCATTCCTCAAATTTATGAACACTATCGTCCACATGTCTACCAACATCATAGATAAGGTCATCACGGACCACACCCATTAAATCGTTTGAAACCATGCGAACATAATCTTCAGGTGTATTTTGACCAAGATAGGTATTAATAGCTGAAAGTCCCTGGGCAACAGCACCACTTCTTTCCATAGCTGCTTTATCTACCAATGTAATCTTCATACCCTCTGGAGCCCATTTTTTTGCCTCATATGCGGCACCACAGGCAGCCATACCGCCGCCAATAATCAAAAGATCCGTCTCTATCTGGACAATCTGTGGATCTTTACAAAAATGTGAATTCTCTGCAGTTACAACAGACATCTGTTTCCTCCTCTTAAGTAATTTTAGCTTATGCTATTGTAGGAAGTGTTTTTCCTAGTTCAGTAAAGAGATTATTTGTTTTAAGGTCAGCCTCTGTTGGCTGCGGCGTCCCTTCATAAGGCTTGATAGAGCCTTCTGCTGTGGTACGAATAGGAAACTTAAACCTTTTGATACTGCCATCTCTGAACTGTATTGTCCACATGATAGAATCTGTTCCTCTCATTGGAAGAACCTTTCCACCTAATGGAACAATGTCTGCATAAGCCCTTATTTCTACTGCCTGCTGGGGACATATCTTGGCACATGAATAACACTCCCAGCACTGCTCAGGCTCCTGGTTGAATCCTTTGGTCTTTTCCTCGTTCAATCTCATTAAATCATTTGGACAGATGTACTGACATGCAGTCTTATCCTGTCCCTTGCAGCCATCACATTTTTCTGCAATTACAAAACTTGGCATACGAAACCTCCTTTATTTAATAACAAATCTATTTTTCTTATTCCCTTGTTTTTAACCCACCTCCTTTGTAAGGTGTTTAGGCTGAAGGCTGTTAGGTTATCACTTTCCCTCCCTAACAGTCTAACAGTCTATTTACTACTTCTGTCCAAGTGCATGCTTATGAAGCTTAATCTCAACCTTTTCATCTAATGCTGCATAATACTCTTTCAATACCTCCAGCACCTCAGGTCTGCTGAAGTGATCAGGGATTGCTTGATCCTCTGACAACATCTTTCTCAGCATTGTTCCGCTCAGGTTTACCCTATCGCTTACATCATGAGGGCATGTCTTGGTAGAGGCCATACCATCACACTTATGACAATAAAAGGTCAAATCAATCTTAAGTGGCTTAATCAAGAGAGCGTCAGCAGGTATCTCATCAAAGATTCGCTGAGCATCGTATGGACCATAATAATTACCTACACCAGCATGATCCCTTCCGATTAATAGATAGCTGCAGCCATAATTTTGTCTAAAAACAGCATGAAGCAAAGCCTCACGAGGACCTGCATACCGCATCTCCATGGGGTAAACACCCTGGATACAGGTATCTTTGACAAAATACCCCTCAACCAAGCAGTCAATTGCCTTTACCCTGACATCAGCCGGGATATCCCCTTCCTTGAGTTTGCCAACCAATTGGTGAATAAGCAGCCCATCGCAAATCTCAACAGCTATCTTTGCCAGATGCTCATGGGCGCGGTGCATAGGGTTTCGCAATTGCAATGCAGCAACACTATTCCAGCCTTTTTCCTGAAAAACTGCTCGGGTCTGTTCTGGACGCATATACTTAACACCAAACTCCTCTGGATAATAAAGCTCATTCAATACCTTTACTGTTCCGGCAAGGTTTACTTCTTCTTGAGACATAACCTTTTGCACACCTGGATGTTCAATATCAGCTGTCCTAAATACCTGCTTGCATTCATATTCCTTATCAATGGAATACTTCTCTGTTATCTTCATCGTACCCATCAATTCACTGGTTTCCTCATCAATCAAGGCAACCTCTTCGCCAATTGACAGACTGTCTGCTTGTCCCTTAGTCGTTGACAGGGTGATGGGAATTGGCCAAAAAACGCCGGTAGTCAGTGTCATATTCTCACAAACACCCTTCCAGTCGTCATACCCCATAAACCCTTCCAGCGGCGTAAAGGCACCAATACCCAGCATGATCAGGTCAGATGTTTCCCTTGAGCCCATCTTTATCTGGGTCAGTCCCTTAGCCTTTTCTCGTTCATTCTTAAGCTCATCACCATGAAGCAGTAATGGCTTAAGCTTCCCACCACCATGTGGTGCAACCAATTTTGACATACACATTTCCTCCTTTTAATTGTATAACACAAGCATCCTGCTTGTGGTTTTATGATATTCAAGCTGAAAAGAGCCTTGAATTACATTTTAAAACCTTGCTGCCCCCATATGTCCGCCTCGTTGATACAGTGACCGAAACCTTTCCTGAGTCTTTTTCACACTATTCATCAGTTGTTCTATAAACAACAGGGCTGCATCCTTGTCTTCATCCTCACAAATGCTCATCAACTGCATGATTTCTTCCGGTGAAAGCAATATATTTGTTTCCTTCATCTCTAATGCCATAACAATCCACCCTTATTTGAAGGCATAATTTTAATTATATAAGGATAGCATAAAAAACACCATATGTCAAATTATAAAATCTTATACATAGATATTTTTTTTTATAGTCGATGTCCTATGGGTTACGAGTATGGTGAGCACCTTTTCATCTTCTCACTTCTGTTTGATGTCCATACCTTTTTGGTGTGGGCAGTGTCTATTGTACCCATAAAATTAAATGATTGAGTGTAATCGCTCAGCAAGCGGTGGGAAGATTAACCACAGAGGGTATCAGAGCAAAGGAGCACCAGTCACCAGAGCACTAGTATAGGGTTTCAACAATATACATACAAATCATCTCAGGGTAGCCGCAGGCTT
>JASEHA010000146.1 GCA_030018795.1 bacterium | reverse complement strand
GGGCAATTCTATGAGGATTGTGTGATTTGAATTTTGCTTTATCGAATATTCAGATCGCTTCAATATTTGCTTGACATTTCCTATGCTTGATGGTATAATCTTACTTAATGTGATTTGTAAAAAATAACAGGTAGAGGCATCTGTCTCTATCAAAATTATAATTAAGGAGGCGATGGGATGAAGACTGATATCGAGATTGCTCAAGCGTGTAAGATGCAGCCTATTATGGAGGTAGCCAAAAAGATAGGGCTGGATGAGGATGACCTTGAACTTTATGGCAAGTACAAGGCAAAGATAGTCTTAGAGGTGAGGGATAAGTTTAAGGATAAACCCCAGGGTAAGTATATCGATGTAACTGCCATTACCCCAACACCACTTGGTGAAGGCAAGACAACAACCACGGTTGGTCTGGGTATGGCTTTGAGCAAGATAGGTAAAAATGCTATCATTGCCATTCGTCAGCCATCGCTTGGTCCTGTATTTGGGATAAAGGGTGGTGCTGCTGGCGGCGGTTATTCTCAGGTTGTACCTATGGAGGATTTTAATCTGCACCTTACAGGTGATATTCATGCCATTGGACTGGCACATAATCTGTTGGCTGCTTTTATTGATAACAGCCTGCTTAAGGGTAATCCATTGAATATTGATCCCTTGAGTATTTCGTGGAGAAGGGTGGTTGATGTTAGCGATAGAGCCTTAAGAAATATTGTTATTGGGATTGGCGGCAAGGATAACGGCATTCCACGAGAGACAGGGTATGATATTACAGTTGCCTCTGAAATTATGGCCATTATTGCCTTAACCACAGGACTTCATGACTTGAGACAGAGGCTGGCAAAAATAGTTATTGGCAACACCTATGATGGGAAACCTGTTACAGCTGAAGACCTGAAATGTGCGGGTGCTATGTGTGTGCTTCTCAGGGATGCTATTAAACCGACATTGATGCAGACATTGGAGGGCACACCAGCTATTGTCCATGCAGGTCCATTTGCCAATATCGCTCATGGTAACAGCTCTATTATTGCTGACCAAATAGCCACAAAGATAGCTGATTATACAGTGACTGAGAGTGGGTTTGGTGCAGATCTTGGGGCAGAAAAGTTTATGAATATCAAATGCCGATATTCAGGGGTAAAACCAGATGCGGTTGTTGTTGTGGCTACTGTTCGTGCATTGAAGATGCATTCAGGAGACTTTACAGTAGTGGCAGGAAAGCCGCTTGATCCAGGATTGATTAAAGAAAATCTGGATGCCTTAGAACGCGGGTGTGTAAACTTAGAGAAACAAATAGAGAATATGCGGCTCTTTGGCGTGCCTGTGGTTGTTGCCATCAATCGTTTCTCAGACGATACAGACAAAGAGATTGAGCTGATCCGCAAAAAGTCTATGGATGCTGGTGCAGAGGATGCAGTGCCAACTGAACACTGGGCAAAGGGTGGAGATGGGGCAATTGATCTGGCTAAGGCAGTGGTTGCAGCAACAGAAAAGCCAAATAACTTTAAGTTCCTCTATCCATTGGATATCTCTATCAAGGAAAAGATAGAAAGGATAGCCTGTGAGATATATGGTGCCTCTAATGTTACCTATGCACCACTGGCTGAGCAAAAGATTAAGATGTTTACAGAGCAGGGATATGATAAGCTGCCAATATGTATGGCAAAAACACACCTTTCCCTGTCTCATGACCAGAACCTTAAGGGTAGACCAATGGGCTTTACCCTGCCAATCAGGGATATTCGAGCATCTGTTGGGGCAGGATTCTTATACCCGCTTTGCGGCGACATGAGAACCATGCCCGGTCTTCCATCTGTTCCAGCCGGGACAAAGATAGATATCGATGAGGATGGAAAGGTAGTTGGGTTGTTTTAAGTATAGGCAGCAGCAGGGGATAGGTTGAAACATGCGATTAAAGGGCAGACACATTGTGTGTCTGCCCTTGATTTTAAGGTTAGGTGGGTAGTGTCGTGTCAACCATCAATTGTTGTATAACTTATAATGTATACTTTAGTCGGTCATAATCTGTGATTCTTTAACGAAGTGTAAGAAAAGAAGGGTAGTGTCGGTTATCGGTAATCAGGTAATCGGTAGGACTGATTTACCGATAACCGGTTACCGATAACCTAATTCTTACTCCACTTGTTGTCCAATCACAAATTATGCCCTTATTGAGTATAATATTATTGATGTTCGTATCTTTCGCGTCTTTCGTAGTTCCCTATTAAAGGATGTGATAGAGTGATAAAGGTAACCCGACTTAATGGTGTAGAGTTTCACATTAATCCACACCAGATTGAACATATTCAGGCAACACCTGACACGGTTATTACCCTGATTAATGGCCAAAAGTATATAGTCAAGGAGCACGTTGACGAATTGCTTGGTTTGATTATCAAGTATCGACGCACAGTTGCTCCAACCTGTTTGCCGCCAGGGAATGATGTGGATTGATGATAAGCGTTCACAGATGATGGTGGTCTGTTGCACTAATAACTGTGTTGCCATGAATGGCTAATTTGTACAAATTAAGGAGGAGGAGAAAAATGGCTGATGAACACAAAAAAGAAGCTGAAGGAGAAGAAGTAGAAGGCGAGGAAAAACCAAAAAAAGAAAAAAAAGACATGGGTGGGCTAACCAAACTACTGGGTATGATTGCTCTGGTACTTGTGTTGCTATTGGTAGTGATTATTGTTGCCTCAAGTGTAGCTAAAAAATCTATTGCCCCGCCAGATGAAGAGTTTGAACCAGAAAAGGTAGAGGCAGAAGAGAAAAAGCATAAAGCAAAAAAACCACTCCATGATAACTACATAGGAGATTTTACTGCAAAATTAGCTGATGTAGAAGAATCACATTATGTCAAGATTACAGACCTGACACTAAAATATGATCCTATAAAATATAAGCTATTAGCTGCAGAACTGGGGGAAAGGGATAGTGAGATCAAGGATGCTATTAATACCATCCTTATCAGTAAAACCTCTGAGGTCAATAGCGTTAAAGGAAAAGAAGAACTAAAGGAAGAGATTAAGGAAAAGATAAATTCCATGTTGATTGAGGGACAGATACCTGAGGTGCTTTTTCAGGTAATTGTACAATAAGAAAATGCGGAATTTTGAGAGTTTTTGATTTGAGGGGTTGACACTACATGAAAGAACGATTGCAAAAGATTATGGCTCGGGCAGGGGTTGCTTCCCGAAGAAAGGCTGAAGAATTAATCATGACTGGGTGTGTTACTGTCGATGGACAGACGGTTACTAAACTTGGCACCACGGTTGATTCGAGTGTATCCTTAATCAGGGTTTCTGGAACACCAATAAGGATGGAGAATAAGGTCTACATCCTCCTCTATAAGCCAAAAGGATATGTGACTACCCTTTGTGATGAGTTTAACCGTCCAAAGGTTATAGACCTTTTGCATGGTGTAAGGGAAAGGGTCTTTCCAGTAGGCAGGCTTGATTATGATACAGAAGGGCTGCTCCTTTTAACCAATGATGGTGATTATACTAATGAGCTTATTCATCCAAAATTCAAAATACCAAAGGTTTATATTGCCAAACTAAAGGATAGGGTTGAACCGGAGAAGATAAATCTCTTAAAAAATGGCATTCGGCTTGAGGATGGCTGGACAAAGCCGGCTAAGGTAGTGGTTACGAAACAAACACCTGCCTTTACTGTGTTGAAAATTACTATTTATGAGGGTAAAAAACGGCAGCTGAAACGGATGGCAGATGCTATCGGTCATCCAATTATGGAATTAAAAAGGATTCAGTTTGGTCCGTATTCGCTGGATCAGATGCAAAAGGGACAATGGCAGTATGTAAAACGGCTGCAAATAATGAGGGAAGATTCACCGCAGAGGCATAGAGGTGCAGAGGTGCAGAGAAATATTAAGGGTTAATCCAATAGTGCACTAATGTTCTGGTATTCTGGTGCACTGGTATTCTGATGACAGGGGTAAGGAGCTGAAAGCATGAAGGTCTCTTATAATTGGTTAAAAGAACATGTGGACATGAATATTTCTCCATATGAGTTATCAGATCGGCTGACCATGGCCGGGCTGGAGGTAGCTGGTATAGAGGAAAAGGATGAAGATTGTATCCTCGATATTGAGCTTACTGTTAACCGTGGTGATTGCTTGAGTATCATGGGCATGGCTCGTGAAGTGTCTGCTATCCTGAGCAGTAATTTTAAGCCCCCTAAAATTCAGCACTTAAAAGGAGAGATACCGTGTGAGGTTGATATTTCTTTGCAGGATCCACTACTTTGCCCAAGATATACGGCAAGGGTCATTCAAGGCATAAGGGTTGAACCATCGCCTTTATGGATGCAGAACAAGCTGAATGGGTTTGGAATACGGCCAATAAACGACATCGTTGATGTAACCAATTTTTGCCTTGCTGAGATTGGACACCCTATGCATGCCTTTGATTATGACCTGATTAATGGGAAAAATATCATTATCCGTCAGGCACTTGAGGGTGAAAAAATAGTGGCATTGGATGAACGCGAATATGAGCTTTCTCAAGGGATGCTGGTTATTGCAGACCAGACGTCTCCTATTGCCTTAGCTGGTATCATTGGCGGCAATGCAACCAGGGTAGCAGATAATACAACCACAATCCTTATGGAATGTGCCTATTTCTCACCGTCATCTGTAAGAAAGAATGCTCGATTGCTTGGCATTCAGACAGAATCATCCTATCGCTTTGAGAGGGGGGTTGACCCACAAGGGCTTATTCGTGCTCAAGACAGGGCAGCAGAGCTAATCCTTTCCATGTGTCCTGAAGCAAAGGTATCTAATATCATTGATTGTTATCCCATGGCCATACCCAATATCAATATCCTGCTAAGGATAGAAAGGGTAAATAGGATATTGGGAACAGCTGTTACCCCTGAAGAGATGAGGGATATATTGATAAGATTGGGGTTTGAGGTAGAACCCATTGTTTTTCATGCCTATACCCTGGTGGTAAAGGTGCCCTCTTTCCGCTCTGATATTACCCGAGAAATAGATATTGTGGAAGAGATAGTTAGGATATATGGATATGAAAGGGTGCCTGTTTCTTTGCCATCCTTGACCTCCGTGTCATTCAAGAAGAAGGCTCAGGTTGTTAATGAAAAAGCAAGGGATATCTTGTGTGGATGTGGCTTAAATGAGGTAATAACCTACTCATTCTTAAGTTCTAACATGCTGGATAAGATGGGGGCACAGGGTGAAACATCTACGCCGGTTAATATGGTTAAAAACCATGTGATCGTGTCTAATCCATTGAGTGAAGAGGGGAGGCTGTTGACCCATTCCCTTATCCCTAATCTGCTTGAGGTTGCAGCCTGGAATATAAATCGAGGGATTGATGAGGTAAAGATATTTGAGATTGCCCGGGTATTTTTCATGTCTGATTCTTTTAATAATGATTTGCCTGTAGAACAGGAACACCTTGGGATAATGATGCGGGATGATGGGGATAAGGTTAGATGGGATGGACAAAAGCAAAAGGGGCTGGGCTTTTATGACCTATCTGGTATCCTTCATGCCCTGTTTGCAGAGATGGGTATTCATAGGTATACAATAGAAGAGACAGAGGATAAAAGATTCCATCCATGTGTGTGTGCGAAGATAATGGTTGGAGATGAAAGGATTGGCTTAATCGGTCAAATCAACCCCAGTATTACCGAACACCTTAAATTACCTCAAAATATCTATGCCCTGGAAATAGAATGGCAGAAGACAACGGCACTTGTCAACCTTACCCGAAAGTTTACCCCATTACCAAGGTATCCGTCTGTGATACGGGATATCGCTATTTTGGCTAAGGATGATGTGTCATCTTCTAAAATAGTTGGTGTGATTAAAGAGGCTGGCAAGGGATTGATTGAAGATATTCGGCTATTTGACATGTACCAGGGAGAACAGGTTGCCAAGGGGTATAAAAGTCTGGCTTATTCCATTACCTATCGTTCATTGGACAAGACATTGACAGAGGGCGAGGTGGGTGTAGTTCATGGAAAAATAGTCAAATTATTGGAAGAAAGATTGGGGGTAGGGGTGAGGTGACAGTGGTAATGCTGAAGGTTTGAGTTATTGGTATCTCCTAAAAGAACCTGTCAAGCTGGAAGCTTGACTTACTTTAGTATCACAAGCGTGAGCGTTGCATAGCCTCTCCCGCCA
>JASEHA010000145.1 GCA_030018795.1 bacterium | reverse complement strand
TACTTTATATTGTATGGTAAGTCTTGAGAAATCGAGTTTTTACACAGTCTGCCGTAGGTATGGTGTGGAAACACCCCCACTCGCGCGGGGAAGACCTATAATATCTCCACCACTCTCTTTTAACTATAGAAACACCCCCACTCGCGCGGGGAAGACGCTAATGAGAATAGAATTGAAAAGGGCGTTGTAAGAAACACCCCCACTCGCGCGGGGAAGACGCCTGTCCCCTGAATCGAAAATCCGTTGATTGTAATTGCGTCTCCTGACAATATCCGTCCAGCGTTCGGTTTACCCTCAACACTGTTTCAATCTTTTGTGCCAACAATCCCACCGCATCCTCAATCTTTGAGGCATAATTAATATCGTTTTTTACTTTTTCAACAACCGATTGGTCAATCTCTAAATACTGCAACCAGATCTCAACATTTAACTCTATCCGCAATGTTGCAGGAGTTATCAAAAAACCATCTGCATTCTTCGTCTGCCGAGTTACGCAAATGACAGGGAATAGGTCAACAGGAATAAATGGGGGTATGCCTCCAAACACATGTTTAATGCCTATAGCTATTTTTTCTCTATTCAATATCTCCACAATATTCGCTACCGCGTCATTATAAAAACATCCTGTTTCAATCATTTTCCGTATGCCTCACATTCTGTTTCTAATCTCCGTCTCAACCAATATCCAAAATTCAGGTTGACATCATCCACCTCATCAGGTTCTAACTCACACCAAATTCTGGATGGTGCACGTCTTCCACTTTGCACAGAGGCTGCATATGGTATTGCACTCGTATCTACTCCCCAAGCAAAACTGGTTCTTGTCTTTTCGTCTATGTTCCCCTCTGCTCCCTTTTTTGTTGCAGCATGTATTAGTTTTTGTGTCCTCTGCAATATCGGCATCCCTGGATAATGTATATCTTTCCATGCTTTATATGCTGGACTCAACGCTTCCCATCTGCCGTGTCCCTCCGTGTCAAATCGCTTTTCAATCGTCTTTGCTACGAACTTTTCTAACTCAGTCCAAAACTCGGTTAAATCAGATAGAGCTTCTCGCCTAACCCTATCAATTAACTGTGTTAATTGATCAAATGTTGGCTCTGCTATTATCTTAACTTCTACAGCCATAAGGGACACCAACCCTTCGGGTAAACTCCCTCATTTTGTTCTCGTATGCCTTCCTGAACTCTGTGGATATGTCCAGCTTTTCAACGCCAGGCACATTCACCGAGTATCCACACCAGCGGTCTGGCTCTTCGCTTTTCATCTTATCACAGAGAGCCTCGCAGCACAAGAGCAATAATCCAATCATGTCGTCACGCACGTCTGCTATCGGGGTAATCGCTGCGTAGTAAATTCTGAAATTTGCCAGATTACCTATAGCGTTCTCTACTGATGAGCTCAGCTCATTGACGATATACCCATCCCAACTGTTCCCATCATAGCCCAACAAAACATATTTTCCGTTCCGCTCCTGCCAGAGTAAATCATTCCCTACTAAATCTGTTATATTCTGTATCCACAGTTGTCTTTGTGGCAAGAGATATTCATTTGCTAATGTTGTCGCAATCTCTTCAACCACAATCTGCGGTCTATGCCGTGAGAATTCTTGTAGTGCTTCCGACAGTATATTGTCTAATTCCGTATCATCAAAATCTTTATATGTTGTCTTCGCCTCAATTAACCCACCAGTAAAATCTGCTGTTGTAATTTTAGACACTGACTTATATGTTTTGCTGGTGGGTTTCATCTCATTATTTGCAAACACAACATCTTCCGTAGCTGGCATCCCCGTACTATCAATGCCAGCTACGGTTACTGTGCCCCATGCTGTCGCACCAGAAACCGTGAGATATATTGTCGATGAAATCATTGGTCTCCGCGTGGGGACAATCTCTGCCACTATTGGAGTTGCCCCCACGACCTCAACCCTGTCCCTGACCCTATCTCTTAACTGGCTACTGAATTGTGCTCGGTTCATTTCTCACCTTCTCTACCTCTACTGTCCAATTCCTACCGTTGCCAGCTTCGAGGCAATGAAACAGTCTGTCCCTTCAGTCTCTAATGCCTGATACTCACTTTCTGCTATTCCAACTGTTCTTATCGGTCCCTCAATCCTGTATGGCACATGGCTTCTAACTGCGATTGCCCCTTTGACTCCAACAATCAGCCTGTCATCAGGGATGATGACTGACTTCGTTGGCACAAAACCTGCGAACCTCTCAATCCAACCATCTGACCCAATCGCATTGGCAGGATTGCTGCCTGCTTGTTGATACAATATCGAGTTGCTCAACATATCTGCGGTTGATGTTGACGCTGCCAAGAAATTGGCAATCCAGTATCTGCTACCAACCAACTGAGTTTTTGCTTGCCCTGTGAGCATGTGCAATTCCTTCAGATGATTTTCAAAAGAGACACCTGCAGGAGGTGTTGCCATCCAGACCCTTGCATTCTTGGTATAGGTGTATTTTGCCTTATACGGTCCAGTCAATCCAGATGTTACGGGACTATCGCTAATCACTATTGCCCCATCTGGATACAGCACATAGTAATCAGCTAATGCAGAGGTCAAATCATTCTCTGCAACCCTTACTGTGTCGTCTGCCTGCAGATACCCATAGACCAATGTTTTTGGGGTTGCAGAGCTATCAACCACTATCACTGCCTGTAATATTGATGTTGCATCTGTCCCTGCCAATGCAAGGTATGTGCTTGCAAGATTATTATTCGAATCAAACTTCTTGATGAATTCATTCTTAACCCACATATGGTGTCTATTTGCCCTGGCAACAGCATCAGTTGGGTTAAGCAGATAATTCAACCCGCCGTGGATACCATACCATTTAGTAGTTGTCCCTACCTGCGATAATGTTTCACTTGTCGTAACTTTGCCAACATCATAACAATCGGATTTTGCCAGCATTAAACCATAGTTAAACATGTCTTTTCTTCTGGAGAAATCCTTAACTAGAGACAAAATACTCCTTGCCTCAATGTCATAGTTGTTAGCAGACTTAGCAGCCACCAGAGCTTCCTCGTATAGCCCAACTCTTAACTTTAAAACCTCTGAATATAGAGGAAACTTTGCCAAAGATAAAGCGGCTTTTGCCATCGTCCCGCCCTGCACTACTTTGAGTGCATTGATATTAGCTTTTGGATTCTCAGAATAATTCTCCAAAAACACATCAATTGGAGAGCTATTCATTGTGCCTATATCACACAAATCCAGCGAAGTGATAAGCTGGAATGCCTGCTCAATCACCACTGCGGAATATTGCGTTACTGTTGGCAGGTTACCCGCACCCATTGTGTCAGCCTCATTCAATAATGCCCTCTCATTGATCCGTGCAAAATTCTCCAACACTGCTTTGATGTGTGCTGTTGTCCTTGCAGATGTCTTGATTGCCTCATCCATCTGCAACAAATTCTTAGTTGCTTCGCTCAATTTAGCTATTCTTTCCTGTCCGGGCATTGCACTTGCTCCGACCTCGACAATCAATGAGCTTCCGCTTGTGCCTCTCCTAATACCTCGCTCCTCAAGCCTCACAGCTGCGATGCTGGTATCCATCATTTTAATACGCTCGTCTAACCGTGCGTTTACCGCCTCTGTTGTCCCTGAGTAATCCAATCCCTCAAGAATAACCTTCTGCTGATGTTCATTAAACCTGCTAAACCTGAAACTATCATTTGCAATCCTTACCTTCACTGCTGCCTCATTTGTTTTGATTTGGCTCTCTACTGCCTTCTCTGCCTTAATCTCTTCCTGCAATGTCTTTAGCTCATCAAAATCTTTTTGTCGTTCCGTCATGACTGCTTTTACAGTGTCAGACGCAACTTTCTGCATCATCTCGTCTAACTGCACTTGTGTTACTTCCATCTTAACTATCTCCTTTTTGCTTTCTAAAATCTCAACCTTATTCCCTTTATCCTGCACGCTTGCCGCACCTGGAGGCAATAAATCATATCCAAAAACTTGTTGGCTTTCAACAATCTCTATGGGCTGTCCACCGATATTCTCGATATGACTATAACCTTCGCCACGCTGACTAACTTGCAGAGGGATACCTGCCCTTATAACTTCCATACAATCTATTCCTGTTGAGGTAGCTATAAATACTACCTCATCAAGTGAAACGGTTTTCGTTTCGTCACTAAAGCTCAATTGACTTATCTTCCCGATAATGCTGGCTACTGTCCCAGAGTTGTTTTTGGGATGCGTATCATACATTGTAAGGCTGTTCATCTCAGCCAATTTCTGCTGTTGACAAATGCTTTCTTTTAATACGGCAGCAGGATATTTTCTTTTATTCTCATTCACCGTATCTGCAATTTGAGCCACAGGGACACGGATTTTTAGGAACACAGTTTTGCCCTTGACATCCCTTTGTTCCTCTAATATCTCGTAGTCTTTCAATGTAATTATTTCGTTTATCTGGTGAGGCTTCCTGTTTTCGTTTTTCTTATTAGACGGCTTATCTTGCTTGCTCTCAACAATTGTCTGTGTCTGCAGTCTGATTATCCTTTCGTTGACCACTTGTATTATAGTCACAAGATTGACTTCTCTAATATCACTAATAATGTAATCTTCATTATTGATAGGAGATATATTATAGCCTGCTTGGTAGTATTTGTTGCCGACCGCACTATCTCCCCACAAGCAAAATATCACCATATCATCGAATACTGCCTCAATATAATAGCGATCACCCACTAATGTCCGTCTTAAAGCATTAGACAGTTTGTCTCTTCTTTCTTCTTGGCTTCCCTGTATGCTTTCACTCGCCTCCGTAGGAATAACAATAGCATCTAATAGCTCCGTAGCCAGCTTCAATATCTCTTTTATTTTTATCTCGTCTGCCACAGAGTTTCTTTTTCCAGCTTCATCAATTTGTTTCAATGTTTCGCTTATACTCATACTAGATACCTCGTTTTTCTCCTGATACTTTTTGACTGCTGCCCAGGCAACTTTGTATCCATACTCTTCTTTAGTCTTGGCAGTGGTCTTGTCTTTATCGTAATCCTCAACTGCTGCATTATATGCAGCAATCCAGATTTCTTTTTCCTTTTTAGTCAATCTCTTTATCATATCAGGATAATTATTTGCACTATACGGCATATATCTTACCTCTCTATTAATATTTTTGAGCCATCGGCAAACAGAATTTCTGTATTCGTTGCCTCGATACTTTCACCAAGTGTGATTATCTGTATATGAGATGGAGCTTGCCAAACGACCGTGTATTTTTTGCCTGCTGGCTCAGGCAACTGTTCTCCAACATTAACTACATTTACAGTCTTTGCTATCTCAATCACCCCTTGTGCGATTGCGTCTATAGTCTCTATAGAGACAGCTTCTGCATGGCTTTCTAAATTGCCAGCAGTTTTTTTTGCCGTCTTAGCATTCATTTTTGTAATTAAGTCTAACCGTGCTTGTGTTGCCATAATTAATTCCCCTTTTGCCTTATAAAGGCAAAAAAGGCTATCAAAGATAATTAGTCTTTGATAGCCTCTCCCCGCTCAACAATACAAAAAAACAACATTTATCTGCTTCAAGCCAGCCTATACTATAGTATACGACATAATCTGATTTTTGTCAAGTACTTTCTCGACATATCCCTCTCGACATATCCTTCTCGACATATCCCTTCGCTACAATCTCACCAGTTGACGTCAAAGTGATACTCCAGTAACATTTGCCTCCCTTATAGCAAGCCCCTCTGGCTACTCCTTTAATCTCCCAAAGAGCTACTGCTTTTGTGTTATACTTAAATTGATAACTTTTATCACCATTGTTACAGTATCCTACGTATTTACTCATTTTTTCGTCCTCCTTGAATAGCAGTTTTATCTAAATCACCTACTGGTTAACCTCATCGTCTATGGTCAAGCATTGGAGCAGCTCTTCCCATCCATCCTGAGTCAGCCCTTTGTGTAATTTCCTCGCAAAAGAAGCACTGACTGCTTCACGGCAAGAAACACCCCCACTCGCGCGGGGAAGACTTCAATGGAAGATTACGACAGATTGTCATACTGGAAACACCCCCACTCGCGCGGGGAAGACTTTTGTGATAATGATATCCTTGCTCTAATAGCAGAAACACCCCCACTCGCGCGGGGAAGACTCTCAAAATCAGGCGGTGGAATTGATTAATCAAGAAACACCCCCACTCGCGCGGGG
>JASEHA010000144.1 GCA_030018795.1 bacterium | reverse complement strand
CCTGCACCTTAAGATCCCTCAAGGCATCCTTTGTCTTTGCCTCTTTTGATTTATCTACCCACATTGACATTTTTGACATAATCACCAGAGCCAGAATACCCATGATAACACAAACCACTAACAACTCTACCAGTGTCCATCCTCGATTCTTTTGAGACAATTTTTTCATGAACGACATTTTCCCCCTCCTTAAATTATTTCGAGCTGTGCAATCAATATATCCACAGATTTCACAGATTTTCATAGATTAAAAAACAAAACGTTTTGATATACAGCTTCCAAAAAGCCACATCCTAATGCTTGATGTGTCTCCATCGCTGCCCCAATAATCTTATATGTCTTCGGGTCCTTCTTATTTACCACCATTCTTTCTCTGTGTAATCTGTGGATTAAATCTTATTGTTACAGGTCGAATTATTTTGTATTCGCTATTCCACCGAAAGAATAGCCTTAAACGCTTCATTGGGAATTTCCACACTTCCCATTTGCTTCATCTTTTTTTTACCCAATCTTTGTTTTTCCCACAACTTTCTTTTTCTGGTAATATCGCCGCCATAACACTTAGCCGTAACATCCTTCTTAAAGGCAGAGATTGTTTCCCGAGCAATTATCTTTCCACCGATAGCTGCCTGAATGGCTACGGCAAACTGTTGTTTTGGGATAACCTCTTTTAGTTTGGCAGCAAGCTCTCTTCCTCGGGAATAAGCCCGCTCATAATACGTGAGAAATGAAAGGGCATCAACCACATCTGAGGCGACTAAGATATCTACCTTGGTTATCTTTGTTGGCTTATAGCCTATATGCTCATAGTCAAAGGATGCATACCCCCGGCTAACAGACTTAAGTTTGTCATAAAAATCAGTCAACACCTCAGACAAGGGTATCTCATAGGTAAGCATTACCCTGCTCCCTTCAAGATAATGGGCATCCTTCTGAATAGCTCTTCGACCCTGTACCAGAGCCATTACCCCGCCAACATAATCAGAGGGCACATAAATCATTGCCTTAATATATGGCTCTTCTGCATAAGCTATCTCACCTGGGTCAGGATAATGGATGGGATTATCTACCTGAAGCACCTCACCATTTTTCTTGGTGATAAGATAAGGAACGCTTGGTGCTGTTGAGATTAAATCCAATCCATATTCTCTTTTCAGCCTCTCATTAATAATATCCATATGAAGCAAGCCAAGGAATCCGCACCTGAACCCAAATCCCAGTGCTGAAGATGTCTCTGTCTCATAGACAAATGAGGCATCATTCAGCGATAACTTTTGAATAGCTATCCCCAGCTCATGATAAGAAGAATTTATCCCTGGATACAAGCCGCAAAAGACCATTGGCTGTGGCTCTTTATACCCTGGCAGGGATATCTTTGCCGGATAATCAGCCGTAGTAATGGTATCACCTATCTTTGTGTCTGCCAATTCCTTGATACTGGCTGTCAGGTATCCGACCTCGCCGGTCATCAAGCAATCCTTTGGCTGCAATCCAAGACAAAGGGTGCCAACCTCTTTTACCTGATAGAGCTTGTTATTGGACATCAACCTTATTTCCATTCCTGGTTTTATCTGCCCATCAACCACACGGATATAGACGACAACCCCCCGATAGGAATCAAACCATGAGTCAAATATCAATGCCCGCAGCGGCATATCATAATCGCCTGTTGGCGACGGAATCTTCTTCACAATTGCTTCAAGGATATCCTCAACCCCAATACCTTCTTTACCGCTTGCCAGGATAACATCATCCAGATCTATCCCGATAATCTCCCGTATCTGTCTCTTGGTCATTTCAAGGTCAATGCTGGCTAAATCAATCTTATTAATCACCGGGATGATCACCTTGCCCATATTCACCGCCACATAAGCATGGGCAACGGTTTGAGCCTCAACACCCTGAGACGCGTCAACAAGAAGGATAATCCCCTCGGTTGCAGCCAGACTTCTTGAGACCTCATACATAAAATCTACATGTCCAGGGGTATCGATAAGATTCAATATATAATTTTTGCCATCCTTAGCAAGGTATTTCATGCGTATCGGATGTGCCTTGATAGTAATCCCTCTTTCCCGCTCAAGGTCCATATCATCCAGAACCTGAGCCCTCATCTGGCTTTTCTCAAGGGTATGGGTAATCTCTAATAACCTATCAGCTAAGGTTGATTTTCCATGATCTATATGTGCTACAATAGAAAAGTTTCTGATATTTTCAAGCAAAATTCTGATATCCCTCCCTTAATCGTTATCATATCGAGTCTAAGTGTTAACATTCAAAACATTTTACCATTTATTCAGTGATATGTCAACAGTAATTTTAGCAATACTCGAATTTTATCTCATTGCAGAGGCGTAACCTATGATGTAGGCAACGGTTGCAGCCCTTGCTTACTCAGGTTACCAGCTCCTCTGTCTCTTCCTCAAGTGGCTGTTTGAGTTTAATCTCAAGCTGTTGAATCTTCAGAAGCAAGGTATTACGGTGAATATCCAGCAGCGTCGATGCCTTTATCTGATTCCACTTAACCCTTTCCAACACATGGGCAATGAACTGCTTTTCAAACTGATTTCTTGCCTCTTTCAAGGTTATCCCCTCTGTTTCAATCCTTCCTTTAGTAATAAGAAGGTCAATAGGCAGGTTTTGATGAGTAATCATTTCACCATCTTTAGTCAACACAACTATCCTTTCAATGATATTTTTTAACTCTTGAACATTGCCGGGCCAGTAATATTCTTCCAACATCTTCATGGCATGGCCAGAAATACCCTTAATCCCTTTATTGAAGCTCTGTTTATAAAAATTAAGGAAATAATTAACTAAGGCAGGGATATCCTCTGTCCTTTCCCTTAGTGAAGGCATGGAAATAGGGACAACATTAAGCCGATAATACAGCTCTTCCCTGAAGAGCCTCTTTTTTACTGCTTCTTGAAGATTAGAACTGGTTGCAGTAATGACCCTGACATCAATCTTAATAGGATGGGTTCCGCCTATCCTTTCCATCTCTTTTTCTTGAAGCACCTTTAATATCCTTGCCTGTATATTGGGTTTTAAGTTGCCTATTTCCTCTAAAAAGATGGTTCCCTGATGAGCCAGCTCAAGCTTGCCTATCTTTTGTGTATCAGCTCCGGCAAAGGCACCCTTTTCATATCCAAACAGCTCACTTTCTATCATTGAGCCAGGGATAGAGCCGCAATTAACGGCAATAAATGGCATATTAGCTCTTGTGCCCTTAAAATGAATGGCTCGAGAGATAAGCTTTTTACCAGTACCGCTTTCTCCTGTAATCAGAATAGGTGTATCGCTCTTAGACATGACATCCATAACCTCATAAACCTGCCGCATCTGTATAGATTCACCAACAATATTATCGAAAACAGCAGACTGTTCGGTTTCAAGCAATCGACGATACTTGATCTCTTTTTTCATGCTCTGACTTTCAAGTGCTTTCTTGATTACGATAGATAGTTCATTGATATTAAAGGGCTTAAGACAATAGTCAAATGCTCCCAACTGCAGGGCATCTATTGCTGTCCGCATATCATTTACCCCGGTAAACATGATAACTTCTATGTTCTCATCTATCTTTTTTATTTTGTATAAAATCTCTATCCCATTGATATCCGGGAGCATTACGTCAAGAAGAACTACTCTGGGTCTTTTTTCATTAACCTGTTTAAGACCATCCTCGCCATTTGTAGCTATCAAGACATTATAGTCTTTAGCCAGGAATAAACGGAAGCCATCAACAATACTTTGTTCATCATCAATAATCAGAATGCTTGTTTGATTTTGCATCACTATTTTACCTCCATTTTAATTAGGGTGTGGCATACTGTGACATATCTACTATTCTGCTTGAATCTATTTTAAGGGGGAGTTTAACAATAAAGGTTGTTCCCTGTCCCTCAGATGCTTCTGCTTCTGCACCTTTGTCTCTTTGTGCCTCTATGCTTTCAACCGTTATCTCCCCATAGTGTGCCTTTATAATCCTGGCACTAATTGCCAATCCCAATCCTGTTCCAGTTGCCTTTGTGGTGAAAAATGACTTAAAGATATTTGGCAGCTTTTCCTCCGGGATACCATATCCAGTATCCTTAATCGATACCTTCAGCCATTTGTCGTCAACCTGAACAGACACACTTAAATTTCCGCCATTGGGCATAGATTCAAGGGCATTAATAACAAGATTCATAAAGACCTGCTTTAATTGTCCTTCATCCCCATGGATTTCAAGGATATTGCCATTGTACTCTCTATCTATATTAACTCCAATTCTGGAGAAATCTCCGCTCTTTAACAAAAGAATATCCTCAATGATATCACTAATGTCTACTACAGAAAAAACAGGTTCAGATACCTTTGCTGATTCAGAAAACCTTTGCAAAATATTGCTTAATCGGTCAATCTCCTTTGGTACAATCTTAGAGAATTTTTCCTGAAACTCCTTATTCTCAAAGTCATAAGCAATCAATTGAACAAAGGTACTTATCGAGGTCAGGGGATTCTTTATCTCATGTACCAATTCAGATGCCATAGTTCCTAGAGTACTTAATTTATCTGCTTGATAGATGTCGTGCTGCATATCCATTATTTTTTCATAAAGCAAGGCATTTTCAATAGCAATATCTGCCTCACTGGCTAAGGTCTCTAAGGTTTCTATATCTTGATAGGTAAATATATCACCTGAGAGCTTGTTGCCCAGGATAATAATACCCATGAGTTCATCATTGCGAAGAAGCGGGATAGCCTTACTACACCCTAATTCCTCCAGTTTTTTATCGCTTATCCGAATCTTTTCTCCATTTATCTGTGCATCCCGAATCACTGAATTTGCCTCTTCCCTAAAATATATGCCTGATGATCGGGATGATTGTCTTATCAGATAATCATCAGCAGAAAAGCTTATTTTATCTATAGCCTCTCTTTCCATTCCCCTTGAAACCCTGACCCTGAATATCTTGTCCTTGTCATAAAGCATTATTAACCCACTGTCAATGGATAACTTATCTAATATAGTCTCAAGTGTTACTTTAAGGATATTGTCCAATCCAATAGTAGAATTCAGGACAATACTAAAATCTTTTAATACCTTTGCCGGCTCATAATCCTTCCTGAAAAAAAGACTGTCTACTAATTTATCTGCCAGTGCTCGTAATGGATGAAAGCTTATGGCAATAATCATGGCAGCTAAGACATTTCCCAGAAGTGAGGTAAAGGCAAATGTGGCTGAAAACAACCATTGGGTAAGCCCAACAATTATTCCATAAATGCCGGAGATAAACAGGGTAAGGGTAGCATAAACAATACCCTTTTCAATAATCACCTCTATATCCAGAAGATGATATTTGCAAATGGCATAAGCAACGATGCCGGTGTAAAAGACATTAGCCATGTTTCCTATAGGGTAAATCTTTATGCCCAATATTGATAGAAAATTAATAGAGCCAAGAAGGACAGCCATGAGTGACCCGGCAAAAAGATACCTGATTCGGTTTGCCAACAATGGTGATGTTGTGGTCTGATATTTCCTGTAGAGTACAAACAAACCCCATATTATAAAGAAGAGAAAATTAACTATAAAGAGATAATATCCCCAACCTGCTACAGGAGAATATCCCCATGGAGTTTGTTTAAGCCCGGTAACAAGGTATGGTGTCCAGTTGAAAAATGAAAACCAGGCAGCAAGGATATAGGCTATCAAAAGCCCATGCTGATTACTTTTTTTCTCAAGGTTACCGCTCAAGATAAGACAAAAGTGCAGAGATGTCGGCGGTACAAAGAGGAGCCCTGTCCTGAAAATCCTGCTCAAGAGATCAATAACATGTTCCTGTAAAGGAAGATACCAACTAAAAACACCAAAGTTCCAGCTTGCCAGACAAAGGCTTAAGATAGCAAATACCTGATTAACCCGTGCCCTTTTGTTCCTGTGATAGACAAATATTGCCAAAAAAAGATTAGCTATCGTTGCTACAAGAGAGGGTAGGGCATATAGGAAGCTGTAAATATCCATAGAACTGCTCCTAAGCATGGACAAGCCAGAATCAAAAATGCACACCAGTGCACCAGTCATCAGTGCACCAGTCACCAGTGCACCAGTCATCAGAGTATTAGTTAAATTCTTTACTGGTGCCATAGTGTCGTGTCAACCCTTCAGTGTCGCATAGAGATGATATAATTGTAGGATG
>JASEHA010000143.1:379-6232 GCA_030018795.1 bacterium | reverse complement strand
AATGCTCTTTTTACATGAGGCATTATGAGACAGTTGGCTTTATCGAATATTCAGAGGCTTGCAATACCCTTGACAGTGACTGGAGTGAGATTAGAAGTGTCCGGGTAACAACAGTGATACTGGATCCAAAGGTAATCAGCCCACAGACAGTGGGTAATGAGTTTATTGTGGATGTACATGTTGGCAGTGATACCAATGTATCACAGGATCTGTTTGGCGTAGCGTTCTCACTCTTCTATGAGCGGACAGATATCCTTGATGTGGCTGCTGTAGCTGCGATTGAACGAGGCCCATTCATGGGTAGTGGTACCATCATGATCTATAGTGTCCATGAGGATAATGGTGACGGACGAGGAAGGGTAGACATTGCTATCTCTCGCACAGCAGGTAACCCTGGGGTAACAGGCTATGGTTCACTTGTCAGGGTGAAGTTTATATCTTCTGGCACGGCTACAGATATTACCTTTGAGACAAGTGATGTAGGGCATCTCATCACTGCCTACAATTCAAGTGGTGAGCCGATAACCATTGGCGGCTCCTACAACAGCGTAGATATCGTAGAGCCAGAGCCAGTCATGGGAGTATGGCCAGGTGATGCCAACAATAATGGTGTGGTTGATGGAAACGACATCTTCCCAGTAGCCATGTATTTTGGTATGGAAAGCTTTATGCGTCCTGGTGCATCCTTAGTATGGATAGGACAGCCAATGTCTGATCCATGGATACCGGTTGAGGCAACCTATGCAGACACTAATGGAGACGGCAGGATAACTGCCGCTGATGTGCTGGCCATAGGCGTTAACTTTGGTGCTACTCATACAGTAAGCAGTGGTGGCTCGCCGGCACCAGCTCTGGCAGCTAAGGCTGATTACGCTAAGTATTTGGATGCATTCCGACAGATGTATAAGATGCTGGAATCAAACGGGATTGATATCCATGGTGCTCCTGAATTAAAGCAGGCACTGAGTGCAGCTATTCAAACAGGTGTTGAGCAACAAGAAGAAGCTAAGTCACCTGATGATAATGTACTGCATCAGAGTTACCCGAATCCGTTCAATCCAGAGTGTTGGATACCATATGAGCTTTCTGAGCAAGCACATGTTGTTATCAGGATATACAACATCTCTGGCCAGCTTATCAAGACACTTGATGAGGGTGTGAAGGATGCAGGTGCATACACAACCCAATCACGTGCTGCCTACTGGGATGGACATAACGATGACGGACAGGAAGTGGCTTCAGGCGTTTATATCTATCAGTTGCAAGTAGGGGATAATGTAATGACCCAGCGTGCGGTTGTATGCAAATAGGGTTGATTTTTTCTTGATCATTGCAGGGGCGGTTTAATCTGCCCCTGCAGGCAGTTGATGAGGGAGACAGCTTATCTGGCTGTCTCCTGCTTCCTGCATCATGGGGTATATCGTTATGGACGATGTACCCCATATAAACTAAGGAGGTGACAGATAACGAGACATCATCTTTTAGTAATAACAACATCATTACTTCTTGGTATAGCGAATATTTCTCAGGCAACCCCGATTACACCAGCTGATTTCTCTGCATCAGTTATAACCATAGGCTTTGATACATATCCTGGTGGGGCTTCAATCCCTGGTATTGTCATTCCGCCGCTTTCTGGCGGTGTGACCAATTTTAATTCCATCATCAACTATGGTTATGCCTCACAGGGTGTTGTTTTTTCATCTACAGGCGGGGGTGTAACTGCAGTTGGACAGGATACCACCAATCAATTAACCGGGATATCATCCCCAAACGTGGTTGTGGGAATGACCGGGGCACTTAATTACTCAGCCAGTGCACCTGTTTACATCGACTTTGTTGATCCGTTGACTGGATTACAGAGCTTCAGTACAATGGTTGGTGCCTATGCTCGTGATGTGGATACCCAGCCTGTACCGTTTGTGGCCTATGACGCTCTTGGTGTGGAACTGGGCAAGACATACTTTTCGATTACTGGAAATGGTGGAATTTCGTTTGCTGGCTTAACGTTTGGGCCCTCAGTAGAGATTGCCCGGGTGGAGATTAATTTGCCTGGAGTAGATACCATTGGTATTGATAATTTCATGTTTGAACCAGTAGGAACTGTTGTTCCTGAACCAGCGACAATGGTATTGCTTGGAATGGGGTTGCTCGGCATGGCTGGGAAAAGGAAGAGTAGCTTTTAGCCGTTAGCCGTTAGCCGTTAGCTGGAGAATGAGCTAACTGCTAACAATTGAACAGAGGTGAACTATGTACCTGATAATAGCTGTGATAATGTTTATTGCGTATCCAGTCTTTGCCAGTGACAACCTCCTGCAAAACCATGGCTTTGAAAGCAAAGACCTTAGCGGTTGGGATGTGGATGGACAGGCTGTATATGGGGTGGCTAAGGATAGTACAATCATAGCCGGGGCATACTTCCAGCCAGCGAAGGTAATTGCCCATTCTGGTGATTACGCTGCCTTTAACCTCACAGCCAATTTCAAGCGTATCGGGTCTGTATTCTCACAGGAGATCAATGTGCAGCCTGATACCAGCTATGAGATAGGATTCCGAATGCTGCACGGTCACCCATCACAAAAAGTAAATCTATACCCCAACATCCTGATTGATGGACAACCAATAGGCACATTTACCATAAGTGGAGGCAGTGGCTGCGGTGTATCTCCGAATGACTATCGGTTAGTCAGGGGTGAACTTATAACCGGACATGATCAAACAACTGTCAGGGTAAGCTTTGTGCTTCAGGCAAGCGGACTGGTGCTTGCTGGCATGAGTTACGACGATTTCTTTGTGATTTGCAGCCAGCCAGCAGTAAATATCAGCCCAACATCCGGGATACATGGCACAGTGGTCAACATCTCTGGCTACAACTACCAGATGAATGAATCCATATCCATTCAGGCAGATACAACCATCTTTGCTACCAATGCCAATGAGAACGGTGCATTCTCAACGTTGTTTACCATTCCCCAGCACACTTCATGGACGATTACCATTACTGCTACAGGTGTCAACTCTCTTAAGACAGCGTGTGCTGCTTTTAGCTTGATTCCACGTGGCGATTTTGGTGATGCACCAAACAGCAGCCTGTATCCCATGAATACCGGGTATTTCTGTGCCCCGAATGATTTTACCTCTCCTGATTTTTTAACCTATCAGGCACATTTCCCGGTAATATCGCACCGGATTACAGGGCTGGAATGCTTTGGTAGTAGAGTGAGTCTTGAAGCATCGGTGTTTGATCAGCCGTATGATGAGGATGGTGTCCCCAATATCGACCCATACAAAGGACAGGCAAATCAGGATAGTGGTGATGATGGGCTGATAATGCCTGTGGATATAACACCATGTGCTACCAATACCGTGCAATTCAAGGTAACCGTAGCCTCTGAATCCGCATTCCGCATTCTATTACATCAATATTCTGTTTGACTGGAATCAGGACGGGCAATGGGGAGAAGCCACAGGGATAGGAGAGTGGGCAGTGAGGAATCAGCAGGTGAATATTGCTCCAGGCAGTAGTGATGTAATCACCTCCAGCCCATTTGCAGCTGGCACGACTACCGGTGGATGCTGGATGCGAATGACGCTTACCAAAGAGCCAATCTCTGATAGCGACTGGGATGGCAGCGGTGAATTCGAGTATGGTGAAACAGAGGATTACCTTATTAATATTGCCGCAAAGAGTGATGTCTGGGTCAGGCAGTCAGCCCCAGAATATACCTGGCTGGGGCAGACGATTACTTATCGTCTGGAATATGGCAACTGTGGTGGTGCCCTGTCTCAGTGGGTGGAGATTACACAATCAATCACTGAAGGGCTGACATGTATATCTGGTAACACCACTCGAGAAGGGGTCTTGAGATGGAATGTTGGGGAATTGTATCCATGTGAGCAGGGATCTATTGGGACCATGTTCAGGGTAGAGCCGTGGGCTGGTAGTAATGTTATGCTTATATCTACAGCAACCATTGATTGTCGTGGACAGGATGTTGACCATGGCAACAACACTTCGATATGTATCACCAGATCAGTCCTTCCTGCGGGTAATGGGGTGATAACAGGTCGGGTAATAAGATCATCAGATGGTACCCCGGTAAGCTCTGCATTGATAAGAGCCATATTGCATAATCCATTTGGAATAAATGGTACGGCTTTTACCAATGTAAATGGTGAATATGAAATTACCGGGTTGTTGGATGGCACATATACTGTGAGTGCCCGGATGGACGGATATTCCACCAGATGCTTTGATAGAGGGGTAATAATAAGTGAGGCAAATTCTTCTAAGATTAGCAGGGTGGATATTTCACTATTGCCTGTACAGGATAAAGACTTGATTGCCTTTTGCAGTGACTACAACATCCATCTTATCAGTCCAGATGGCAGCCAGAGGCAGCAATTAACCCACAGCCCTCAATGGGATACTGCCCCGTCAATCGCTTTTGATAGCCACAGGGTAGTATTTATCCGTGGCAGAAAATGGAATTGCGGGGATGTGTGGGTAATTGGTGTGGATGGCAGGGAGATTGTGTTTGTTATGGATGGTGATGTGTATCTGATGGACATAGATGGTCATAACCTGTGTAGACTTACTCGAACTGTAGCCATGGAGTATGCCCCATCATTTTCTCCTGATAGCTCCATGATCATGTTTATCAGACAGCAGGATTCAGGGGATACTGGTGTGTGGATAATGAACAGGGATGGGTCGAATGCACGGGAGATAGTAGGAAACAGCTTCATGGGGAGATTCTCGCCTGATGGGAGATGTGTGGTGTTTACCGCTGCTATGGATGGGAATCATGATATATATACAACTGCTGTAGATGGTGGAACATGGCAACAATTGACTGCTGCTTCTGGTGTTGATACCTATCCCTCATGGGCTTGCGGGATTGCTCCAGAGCAGGTATGTGTCTGGCCAGGTGATACCAATAATGATGGTCTGGTGAATGAGCGGGATGTGTTTCCAGTGGCAACATATTGGGGTAAAACAGGGATGGGACGAAAGGAATCTATAGCCTGGAGACCACAGGTAGCCACTGTCTGGGATTTGCCAGATGCAACCTATGCTGATGCTAATGGGGATGGCAAGGTAAATGTTAATGATGTGCTGCCCATTGGAATGAACTGGGGCAGGAGTCATCCAGTACTGGGTGGGATGCGTGCTCCAGCACTGGATACGAAAGATGTTGACCATACCAGGTATCAACAGGTGTATCAGGCTATGTATGAGATGCTCAATGGAGTGCCCGAAACAGATGGGGTTGGGGAACTCAAGCAGGCGTTAAAGGGATTCATGAATACAGATGTTGAGGTAAATATTTCAATTTCATCATCCCAGCTTATGCAAAACTATCCCAATCCGTTCAATCCGGAATGCTGGATACCGTATGAACTATCTGAGCAAACACATGTGGTTATCCGAATATACAATATTTCCGGTCAATTGATTCGAGTGCTGGATAAAGGTGTGAAAAATGCGGGGAAATATATCAGTCAGGATAAGGCTGCCTACTGGGATGGATATAATGATGATGGGCAGGAAGTAGCCTCAGGCGTTTACATCTACCAGATGCAAGTAGGTGATAAGGTTATGACCCAGCGTGCGGTCGTATGTAAGTAAGGCTGGTTTCACAAAGATCGGCTTTGCAATTCGCAGGGGGTGGTTGGTGGGCTACTCTCACAGGCAACCACAAGGAGGGAGCACTGGTAGCAGACCTTCTGTCTCTGGCAGAGGAAGCTCCTCTGGCAGAGGAAGCTCCTCTGGCAGGAGTGGGCTATATGTTTGTTGTGGTGGCACAGACATCCTTGTCTGTGCCACCTAACCTGGTAGTCGCAGGCTTT
>JASEHA010000143.1:0-369 GCA_030018795.1 bacterium | reverse complement strand
CACTCATTTCTCATGCTTTGATGGTAGAGTTCGTTCTAAAAAAATCGCAATTTATGCCAGTGGTGAGTATTAACAAGCTGCCTTCTGCACGCCGCACACTGCACCCCTCGCACGACAGAAGTACTTTCCTCCTCTTAAAGGTTGTCTATTTCCCTGCCAATGGCTGATTAATACAACAGTCAATCTTTTTTTTCATTGACAACAGGGCTATTTTATGCTAACATATTAGTTTGACGAGGGTTTAATCATGTCAAAAAGACGGGGCAGCGAGGGTGAACATATTGGGGTAATACTTGCACGATTACTCCAACGAAGAAAGGTATTTGATGAGGGTAAGACAGTTCCTCTGGCAAAAAAGATATCAGAGGG
>JASEHA010000142.1 GCA_030018795.1 bacterium | reverse complement strand
CTTATTTTAAGCTGTTAGAAAAAGATGAACTGATAAAGTATAATGATGAGATAGAGCTAATCTTTATCGAGCTTCCCAAGTTCAAGAAAGAAGAGGATGAGCTAACCTCAATCACAGATAAATGGATATATTTTATAAAGAATGCCGGTGGGCTTGAATATACACCCAAGAGATTAACTGAGAATGCCGAGATAAAGAAGGCGTTTGAGATAGCCAATACTGCCAATATGAGTAAAGAAGAATTAGATGTGCAATGGAAACAGCATGATTTTATCCTCTGTCAGAAGGGTTCACTGGAGCTTGCTTTAAAGCAAGGAATAAAACAAGGCAGAAAGGAAAAGGCAATAGAAATGGCAAAAAGCCTTCTAACTCTGAAGATTGATATTGAGAAGATAGCAAAGGTTACTGGTTTATCTGCAAACGAGGTTGAAAAGATTAAATGAATGGTGGTAAGTAAAAAATGTTCCTTGATATTGTCTTTAATCTGCCCATTGATAAGACATTTACCTATTCAGTGCCTGACAGCTTAAGGGACAGGGTATCTGTTGGCAAGAGGGTTACAGCACCATTTGGTCGAAAAAGGCATGTAGTTGGCTATATTATTGGCATATCTGAACAATTCAAGGGGAATTATCAGCTAAAGGATATTATTGCTTGTTTAGATGAACAGGTTGTTATTAGCCCGGAATTAATGCACCTGGCTAAATGGATAGCTGCCTACTACCTTTCAACCCTGGGTGAGACATTAGGTTGTGCTGTTCCCTATAAATCGCAGATACAAACAAGACATATAAAAATAGTCAGTCTCTCTGATTATCTGCCAGAGGGTCAGTTGAAATTATCTAAAGCACAGGTTAAGGCGATACAAGCCGTAACAATTGCAGGTGATTTGCCATTAAATGAGCTTATCTCTCACACAGGTGTAAGCCGAGAAACAATAAATACGTTGGTTAAAAAAGGTCTCTTGAATATTTCTTTCAAGCAAGAATATCGAAGCCCCTATAAACATTATACCCTTTCTAAATCAGTCCAACCCATCCTTACCCAGGATCAGATCAAAGCCTCATCTGAAATATCTGCAAGCATCAGACAAGAGAAATTTGGTGTTTTCTTGCTTCATGGGGTAACAGGAAGTGGCAAGACAGAGGTTTATCTTCAGGCGATTGAACAGGCATTGGCTGTTAACAAAACAAGCCTTGTCCTTGTTCCAGAAATATCCCTGACACCACAGACAGTGGAAAGGTTTGTCTCCAGGTTTGGGCAGAGAGTTGCTGTATTACACAGCAGACTTTCTGACGGCGAACGATACGATGAATGGCAGAGGGTGCTGAAGAAAGAGGCAAATATCGTCATTGGTGCTCGTTCTGCTGTTTTTGCTCCGCTTGACAGGCTTGGTTTGCTGATTGTTGACGAAGAGCATGAGTCGTCTTACAAACAATTTGATACTACTCCAAGATACCATGCCCGTGATGTAGCTGTAGTAAGGGCAAAGCATGAAAATGCCACCATTATCCTTGGCAGTGCTACCCCATCACTGGAATCTTTTTACAATACCCAAATAGGGAAGTATCACTACTTATCCCTTCCTGTACGTATAGATGAAAAACCCATGCCTCAGGTAGAGATAATAGACATGAAGGAAGAAAAAGAGATGTTCAGCATCAGACTGCAGCAGGCTATTGCTCAAAGGATTAAGAATAATCAGCAGGCAATCATCTTTCTCAACCGCCGTGGGTTTGCCCCATTTATTCAATGCAGGTCCTGCGGACTTATCATGAAATGCCCTGATTGTGAGATTACCCTGACCTATCACATTACTGATAAGAGGCTCAAGTGTCACTACTGTAATTATCATCAGCCTGCCCCGCAATCCTGTCCCGAATGCCATGGTGAGGATATTCGATACTCTGGCATAGGCACACAAAAGGTGGCTGAAGAGATTCATCGATTATTCCCAGAGGCAAGGACAGCACGCATGGATGTGGATACAACATCAGCAAAAGGGTCACATGAACAAATATTAAATAGCTTTAGAGCAGGTGAGCTGGATATCCTGGTTGGCACACAAATGATTGCTAAGGGTCATGATTTCCCAAATGTTACCTTAGTTGGTGTTGTCTCAAGCGACATTGGGCTGAACATGCCTGATTTCAGAAGTTGTGAAAAAACCTTTAGCCTGCTGACTCAAGTAGCTGGAAGGGCAGGCAGAGGGCAGGTGCAGGGTGAGGTGATTATTCAGACATATTCTCCGCAGCACTACAGCATTCAGTCCGCATTATCCCATAACTATCAAGAATTTTATGACCAGGAGATAGAGTTTAGACAGCAGCTGCATTATCCGCCATTTACCCATCTGATGAATATCCTTATCCGCAGCAAGGATACCAATCAATCCTATCAAACCTCTATGCTGATAGCAGCTCACCTCAAGAATAATAATTTGCATAATGATATAATCATCCTTGGTCCAGCTGCCTGCTCCCTATCCAGGATAAAAGGGTATTATCGCTATCATATCCTTCTTAAGTCATCAAAGCTGCAACAAATGCGTAAGTTGGTAATAAAAAGCATCCATGAATTATCTATACCAAATAGTGTGGATATTATTATGGATATGGATCCAGCAGACATGCTGTAGCAAGAACGATTGAGTGAGGCGTGAAATCGTTCTTGCTGAATCTTCACTCATTACGAATTGAATCCAATAAGGAGATGCTAAAGTGATTTATGTTATGCAACAGTAAGCAAGACACGAGCAAAAGGACGTGTAGTCAGGATAGTAAAGACAATTGTGTTTGGTGGGATGGAATTATTGAAGAGTTGGCTTGTGCGGTCAACTGTGAGCACAACTATCAATACCTCATTTGTGGAGCGACACAATGGTACTGAATAGTGGAAAGAATTCACGCAAAAGACTGGAGTATAGAAGAATGGGCTTACTTATCCGGTTAGAGGAAGTTAGGGACAAGGAGAGAGCCTCATTTGTCACCCTGCAGCGACAGCACCATACGCCTCTCTAAACCTCTTAAGTGTCTTCCGCGGATCCTCCACAATTATCTTGGAATTGCTCAATATATCTACAAATCCAAGCTCATTCTTATACCTTGGGACAATATGCAAGTGTAGATGTTCAATGCTTGCACCAGCGATATTACCCATATTATAGCCAATATTATACCCGGAAGGGGAATAAAGCCTGTCAAGCACATCAAGGGTTTTTATGGTCAATGACTGTATCTGATTTGTCTCTTCCTCATTCAACTCACGAATATCTTTGATGTGTCTATTGGGAAAGATCATCACATGTCCCGGGTTGTACGGATATAGATTTAAGGAGACGATCATATCCTGACTACGGTAAACATCTATCTGGACCACCTTTTCATCCCTATCCCTGATAGCACACAGGATACAGTTTACCTTTGGTTTTTCGCCAAGCAGATAATCTTCCAGTTTGGATGGAACGAATAAATGCATTACTTCCCTCCAAACAGCACTTGCTCTACAAGCAGGCAGATGATATGGATAATAGTAATATGCGACTCCTGTATCCTTGGGGTATTAAGGGAGGGGACAACAATACATACATTTGTTAAATCCTTGAGCTTACCGCCATTTCCGCCTGTCAGACCAATAGTTACAGCCGATTTTTCCTTAGCCATCGTAACTGCCTTGAGCACATTAGGAGAATTTCCTGAGGTGCTTATCCCAATAACTATATCACCTGGCGATACAAGAGCATCTATCTGCCTTGAGAATATATCATCAAACCCATAATCATTGCCTATGGCTGTAAGGATAGATGTGTCAGTAGTTAAGGCAATTGCCCCAAGTGCCTGCCGTTCCATCTTAAACCTGCCAACCAGCTCACCAGCCATATGTTGAGCATCTGCAGCAGACCCGCCATTACCACAAATAAGCACCTTTTTATGCTGCCTGTAGGCATCAATGATTAGCTCTGCTGCCTTAGCCACATCCTTTAACGGGATATTATTTTTGACATCAATACTCTCCTGAATCTGACTGCTTATTATTTTTTCCATATTTTCCATAAGACTTCTCCTCCATTGAATTGTGGAAATAGAACGCACCTAAATGTGCTCACTGCGTTACACCCTTACACCCTGCTATCCAGATTAAACACCTGTCCAGAGACACCGCTCATCTGTGCCAGCCTGACCACAAAACAAGCAGTCTCATCCATATCTGAAAGCCTGTGTAAAACACTTATCTTCTCAGCCCTATCCCTTGCTTTAGCAACAGATATGCCCATATCAGTCAAGAGATACCCTGGCAAGACAGTATTTACCTTGATATTATATTCTCCCAGCTCTTTAGCCGCTGACATTGTCAGCCCCAATATACCTGCCTTTGATGCTGCATAGGCTGTCTGTCCAACCTGTCCATGCACACCAGAGATAGATGAGATGTTGATGATATGTCCCCCACCATGTTTGGCCATTATTTCAGCGACTGCCTTTATACAGGTGAATACGCCAGACAGGTTCGTTCCAATAATCTTTTCCCACGCATGATTTGAGGTTTTTACCAGAAGGGAATCAGAGGTAATGCCAGCGTTATTTACCAATACATCTATCCTGCCCCATAATGATAGCACCATGTCTACCATAGCCTTTATTTCAACTGGCTTTGACACATCAGCATGAATTGCCACAGCATCATGCCCATTTTCTATTAAGCCATGTACCAAACCCTCTGCCTTATCCTTGTTTTCATTATAATTAACCACTACTGCAAACATGGCATCAGCAAAGCACTGAGCAAGCCTTGCTCCAAGCCCTCTTGATGCCCCAGTAACAATTACCACCCTATTCATTCTATTGTTAATTCAAGGTCTTTTATAATCTGCAGTTTTTCCTCTGGCGGTCTTCCATCGGTAGTCAGATAATTTCCAATCATTATCCCACTGGCTCCGGCATGATATATCCAGCTCTGAAGATCCCTCAAGACTATCTCCTGTCCTCCGCCTATCAGTATTTCCTGTTTTGGGTGGATAAGCCGAAAGATAGCAATTATTCTCAAGGTTTCCATAGGCAGCAGAAGTTTATTTTCACCAAAGGGTGTGCCAACAATAGGGTTTAAGAAATTTAACGGAATAGAGGTAACGCCCAATTCCCTTAAGGTTAAAGCTAATTGCACCCTATCATCCCATGTCTCTCCAAGCCCAAATATACCGCCTGAACAGACCTCAAGCCCTGCATCAAGAGCAATTTTTATGGTACTTATTCGTTCTGCATAGCTATGGGTAGTACAAATATTTGGAAAGAATTTTTCTGAGGTTTCAAGATTATGGTGGTACCGTCCCAGACCTGCTTCTTTAAGCCTGTCTGCATAATCTATGGTTAATTTGCCTAATGATGCACAGGGAAGGACAGCACATACCCGAGTCAACCGCTTAATGGCTCTGCAAACCTTAGTCATTTCTTCACCCAAAAGCTTTCGCCCACTGGTTACAATCCCAAACCTTTTAGCCTTCATCTTACTGGCATAATGCCCAGCTTCCAATATCCTTTCCTCCTCAACAAGGGGATAGCTTTGAACAGCAGTTGAGTAATGAGAGGACTGGGCACAAAACTTACAATTTTCTGGACACCTGCCGCTCTTGGCATTAATTATGGTGCAGGTATCTATCTTATCCTTTCTGAACTTGCCTCTTACCGTATTTGCCCAAAAAAGAAGCTCATACAGCGGTGCCTTGACTAAGGAAAGGGCTTCCTTGTCAGTGATATTCTTCCCACTTAGAGCAGCCTGTCCGATGTTGGTCATCTTTTCATTCAGCATAATTATCTCCTCCCTATAATTATTTGCAACTATTTATGTTACATGATGCCTTGCAATATCTGCCCCCATTTTTTGACAGGATTGCAGGATAAAACGATAACTGATACCCTATTATACAAGTTTCTTGCTTATCTGTCAAGATATTTTCAGCAGTCCCCCAGGGCAAACGCATCTAAATTCCACAATAAACTGTAATTTGTGTGTGAGTAATGATTTTACCAGCAGTTATAAAGCATTTAGAGCCTCCAGTCTTAAAAATATGTTTTACTCTTCTGAGTTAATCAGTTTTTTGCGGTTAAGAAGCCTTTTTACTGTCTATTGGGCCGTAAATTAGATACAGCTATCCTGTTGAAAACCAAATAGCCCCAATCCTTAAATTCCCCTATACCGCTCACTTAAATTGAGCCGGGTATGCTCAGATAAATTGAGCCACCTTT
>JASEHA010000141.1 GCA_030018795.1 bacterium | reverse complement strand
TATCTAATGCCAACATAGAATGTTGGGCTACCTTGAAGCAACATATCCTTGTGGTTAAAAATTTCATAATGAGAATTGCTGGACAGGTATCCTTTGATGCCTGAATTATTGTATCATTCTAACCTGTTATTGTCAAGTAATTTCTAAGAAATGTTGCGAAACAACAAATGCTGCGAAACAACAAAAGAATGAAGTTTGTGAACATGATTAGCAGGAAGTAAAGTCTTGGTTTACCGTGAATCGTAATTTTTCATTCAAAAATTTCAACCTGTGCGATTATGGTGATTTGCAGCAAATGTATGAGTAAGAAAAAGGGAGTAATAACCCCATAGCCAGTGCACCAGTCGGTCGCAATCCTTTTTTCATCAAATATCAGTTTCTCACGGTGTCTGGTGTCCTGGTGCATGGTGCTCTGGTGCCTGGTGCACTCCCTACTCGTTGCAATCCTTTCCCATCAAATCCCATTCTTCTCGCCTTCTCGCCTCCTTACTTGGTCACCAATAAAAACTTGAACATCGAGTAATAGTCTTCAGCCTTCAACCTAACCAACCTGTCCATTAGAATCGATATTGCACAGAAACATGATGGGAACTGCCCATATCTCCAAAGGGTTCTATGGCATAGTCGATGCCAAACAGCCCAAAGCTATATCCAAACCCGGCAGTCAGGGCAGAATCGTTTGCAGGTCCGCCCCTGACCCCAAGCCTGGCGGTCAGGCTATGTTGATATGAGTATTCTACCCCAGCATTGAGATAGGCATTGTTGTCAGAGGGAATGGTGGCATCGCAGGTAAGGTTCAGGTCTGCCTCTGGTATCTGACAGGCAATCCCTATGGTCAGGGTTGTGGGAAAGGCTTCTTTTTTCTTATCAAGCTGTAATTCTTTTAAGGCAACATTTTTCAATACTGCTCCCATACTGGCATACTTGTTCATCCAGAACATTCCGCCAAGGTCAAGCCCAAGACCAATATCCTGATTGGTATCAATCTTCTCAGAGATAAGCTTGATATTTGCACCAGCAGAAAACCTCTTACCTACCTTTTGACCATAGGATACATCTACAGCCATATCACCTGCCTCAAACCAGCCAGTGGATTTGGCCACATGGTCATAGCCGAGGATGTTATCATGGGTAAGGTAGCTGATGCTGGCACCCATTACCCCTTTCTTGTGAGGGGTAATAACCCCCAGATACCCAACCTTCATCTCCTGAACATGAAACATGTAGCTAAAGATGGTCTCTCGCCGCTTAATGGTAGATAACCCGGCTGGATTCCAGTATAAGGCATAGGCATCGTCTGCCAATGCCACTTGTGCCCCGCCCATTGCCATTGCCCTTGCCCCAGCACCAATCTTTAAGAACTGACCACTCTTTGTGGCAACACTGCCTGCTGCTGCTGCTGTGCTGGTAAGGATTGAAACCAGCAGCATGGAAGTTATAAACATCAGTATCAATATTTCTGCTGCCTTTCTAAAACTATAACCATGTCCATGAAATAACAACGTATTCATTTTATACACCTCATCTATTGTAATATATGCAATCAATAAAGAAATTGGTATTTATGGTAGCCCAGTATTCTATCCTGGCATATCTAATGCCAACATATGCCAACATAGAATGTTGGGCTACTTTATCTCTCAAATTTAGATAGCTCTTTGTGGTTAAAAATTTCATAATGAGAATTGCTGGATGCTTGCCCTACCAATCAGGGCGGGGAAACCCCGCCCCTACCGCCCAATTCACCAAGCCGTTCCTACTACTTACTACTCACTACCTACTACTCACTCCCATCACCTTACTATCGCTATCTTCCCAAAGCTATTTCCACCCTGCTCATTGGTAATCTGGTAAATATAGACACCGGTTGAAATCTCATCACCATCGTCATTCTTAATATCCCAGACATATTCGCCGGATGTCTGTCCATCTATCACCCTGACCAATTCTCCGCTAACAGTAAATATCTTAATTGTAACATTCTCGGTCAGCCTTTCCTCAAATGGGGCAGCTGTGCCCCCAAAATGAATCCCTGAATTGTGATTTGGGTTGCTGTTTGGCTTGTATGGATTTGGATAAACCCTGACATTACCGAGCACAGCAGCCGGCCGCAGTGGTATGCCACGCAGTATAAAGGTGGAAAAATGCTCTACCTCAGCACTGACCATATTGTTACTTGAGTCCACACTTGAGGTTTCTACCTGTTCCCATTGCTTTGTGCTCTCATTCAGCCAGAATATCTTCAGGGTAAGCTCATCAAGCTTGTAAGGCACATTGTCCACAAACCCATCCTGGTTAACATCCTGATATTTGAGTGTTATTCTTACCTTCTGGGTAAAGGTACTAATGCGTGTATCTATGCCATTATCACAGGCATAGGCAGTAAACTCGGTAATGGTATTATCAACCCTATCCCATGACAGGTCAACATCATCTTTAGCATTTGCACACTGAATAGACTCTGGGTTTGTCAGCCTGGGATGATTCAATGGATCACGGCCAATAATAAGATAGGTATCAAGGGTAAGCACATCTTTGGGAATATTAACTAATGCCCGTCCATCTGTGCTTGAGCCCAATACCTCTGTATTTGTTCCAAACAACTGGGCAATAATAACCCTTTCAGATATACACGAATAAGGGCTCCATTCCCCAACATTATTTCTTGCCCTCAGCCGATACCAGAAGCTATCCCCATGCTTCTTGTTCTTAAAACCAAGAATAGATGTTGTTCCTGGGACGAAATAGGCATTTGCTTTATTCTGCCAATCCTCGGCAACAGGTGTTATGCTGCCGGAATACTCCTGCACCTCATATTGAACAATCCCTGAGGCAGCTAAGGAGGCATCCCATGTAATAGTATATGTACCACTCGGGAAAAACTGCCCATTAGCCGTAGGTGTTCCCTGTAGTGTTGGCAGCTCCATATCAAGGCTAATAGAGCAGGAGGCTGCATCCGAGATATTGCCTGCCCTATCCCTCATCCAGAGAAAAACAGTATGTATTCCGCTTGTTGTTCCAAGTGTAAAATAGGCTGGCTTATTCTGCTGCCATGGCAGATCATTGTTGTTTGCTGCATCTGCATCCTCATTTATCAGCCAGATGACATCCTCTTTATCCCCGCCAATCTCAACCCGAATCAGTCTGGCACCAGTCCACTGCGTGCCATTGGTTAGATGATCCCGAAGCAGCAGGGTTGGTTTTCCAATGGTTGTATCATATCTCCAGTTATGGTTTACAGCAGCAATACCAATATTGCCGGCAAAATCTTCGGCAGCAAGAGAAACAGTGTATAGGACACCATCTTTTAGCTCCGTGCTTATCTCCATCGTATTTTCCCCGCGATACAATAACAACCCTGTTACTACATGCGTGGTATCCGTGCCACTGCCACTCGGCTTAAATGTAATCGTACCTGCTGCCGCATCCTCTGAAAGGTAATAACTTGCGGTAATTGTCCCATTACCTGCCCCATTTGCTGCTGGAGACTTCAGGATAATCTGAGGTGCTATGGTGTCCATGATAATTGTGTCGCTTGCTGGAGATTGATTGATGTTTCCTGCCCCATCCTGAACCCAGAGGTACACGGTTTTCTGTCCCTCACCAACACTGAATGAATATGCTGTTGGCATGTTTGTCCACAATGGGTTATCAATGGCTGGTGCTACCTTCTGCGTCTCGCTTATCAGCCATTTTGCTATATCACTATCCTCTGTTGTCTTTACAGCAACAATGCTCGAATTGGTGTATGTCGCACCTCCAGACAAAACAATAATCGGCGTGCCAATACTTGTATCATACATCCAGTTGGCAGCATATACCGGGGCAGCCCTGTTTCCGGCAAGGTCTGATGCCTGAAAACAGATGGTATAGGTTGCTCCATTAATCAATATATCGCTTGTTGTAACAGTGCCATCATTATTTAAGTCATTGCCATTGACATACATGCTGCCCTGCTGGGACAATAACAATGTGGTTACTGTATGCACCTCTGTCCCCCGAGAAAATATAAGCTGTAGGCTATTCTGTGCTAATGGCTCAGATGCCTGATATCGGACAGGGATGGTTTCCTTGCCATAGCCATTGATTGCTGGCGAGATAAGGCTTATCACTGGCGGGGAGATGTCATATCTCAGGTTATTTATCTGGGACGTCTTAGTTGCTGCCTCAAGCCTGAGGGTATATACTGCCCCATCAACCAAACAATCAGTGGTGGTTTGATTTCCATCCATGTTCAGGTCATAGCCTTTTATCAGGACATTATGGACACCGGCAGACGGCACAAGCCTATTTGTTACAGTGTGTGGTGAATTTGGATCATTTGCACCTGATGAATGGATAAATACCAGCCTCAAGGACTCAGGGTCAACCGGCTCGGTAAGTGTATATTGCAAATGAATGGTTTGGCTGGCTGCCTCACCAGATAGGGGTGATTGAATAGAAACCCCCAGTTGTGCAGAGGTAGATGTCGTTAAAGTAATGGTTGCTGAAGTGTGATTAATGTTTCCTGCTGCATCCCTGACATACAAATCTACCAATTTTACACCTGCCTCCGCACTACTGAGGTAAACTGCAGATGGTCTGGTGCTCCTCCAGTCTGATGACTGGGCGTTTTTACCCTCGCCAAGGAGCCAGACCACTGCTTCGTTATCATTAGTAATCGTACCATAAACCAACCTTGATGTGGTTGTTGTTGCCAACTCCAATGTTGGTATGTCAATATAATTATCATAAGTCCAGTTAGTCTTAGTAACCACGCCTGATGGATTACCTGCCATATCCTTTGCCTGCATGGTTACGGTATAGGTTTGTCCATGGGTTAAGTTAAGCCCTGAAATATCAATATTTGCTGTGTTTGTACCCTTATTGTATGGCAGGGCAGCACTTGCTGGTGTCCCACTAAACATAAGCAGCATGCTGTCTGGCTTAACAGTTTCAGAAAGCACATATACAAGCTCAATATCATGATTATCACATCCATTATTTGATGGCTTAAGCATGTTAATTGTTGGGGCAGATATATCATATGTCCAATTAACATTTGTGGCAAGCTGTGCCTTGTTCCCAGCAGTATCCTCGCCCTCAAGGGTTACGGTGTAGACAGCACCATCTACCAATGAGTATGTGCCTACAAAAGAATGATCACCCTTAAGTGTATCACTCAATATATATTGATGTGGCGAATACCCGTCATGGCTGCCGCCTGTCTGGATAAAGCTTAAACGGAGCGTACCTGATGCAATATCCTCAGAAAGACTGTACTTAACCCGTATATTTTGCGTCCCAAAACCGCCTGATGCTGGTTGGCTAAAGATGATAATCGGTATTTCTGTATCTATGGCTATGGACCTCATGCAATGGCTCATATTCCCGGACATATCCTTGACCCAGAGGTAGATATTCTTTATTCCAGTACCACTGCTTAAAGAGAATACAGACGGTTTTGCTGACAGCCATCGCAGGTCACTTGACTCCGGCGGTGTTGCCTGATTCTCACTCAACAGCCACCCAATCACATCTGTATCTGTCCCAATATCTATCATTACTAATTGAGATGTGGTAAATGTGCCGCTAAGGGAAAGACTTGGTGTAGCAATGGTCGTATCATACCTCCAATTAGAATTAGCTACAGAGGATAAATTTCCAGCCATATCCATTGCTTCAAGCCTGACCGTATAGATTGCCCCATCAACAAGTCCGAGATTAGTCAGCTCAATGCTCTGCTTCCCAGCCTTTGAGCCTAAACCATTGCTTATCGTGGTTGTCCCAAACATAAGTCTCAAGTATCCAGGATGGACATCCTCAGAAAGAATGTATTCAACACGGATACTGCTGTTGTCAGCCCCATTCTCTGCTGGATAAACAAGCTGCAGCCCTGGCGGACTGGTATCATATGTCCAGTTGTAAGCAGAGGCTGGCTGGCTGATGTTTCCGGCAAAATCCATAGCTTTAATAGTAATCATATAACTTGTCCCATTTACAAGCCCAAGGCTGCTGCCATCAAGCAGCACATTATTATCCCCACGCGTTGTTTGCAGGCTTTCTGTCCCATGGGCAGCCTCGCCTGTACGGATAAAGGTTACGCTTATGCTGGCCACATCCTCTGACAGATAATATCCAAGGGTAAAGGTAGCCTTGCCAAATCCATTACTTAAAGGTGAATTTAATATCACCTGCGGGCTGGTTGTATCAAGGACAATGCTCATCTTACAGCCATTGATATTGCCTGCCCTGTCCATCACCCACAGGTACACGGTTTTTGTGCCATTGCCTGAGCTTAAGGCAAATGCTGTTGG
>JASEHA010000140.1 GCA_030018795.1 bacterium | reverse complement strand
TTGCTACTTTATATTGTGTGGCAAGCCTTGAGAAATCGAGTTTTTACACAGCCTGGCGTCTCTTTGGTGATAACGCAAACCATCCCAAAAAGGAGCATTTCTACTTGCTAAAGATATTTATTACCCTATCCATAATATTATTTTCAGCACAAGTATTTGCTGAAGACAACCCATCCATCAGGTTCAGACCCTCTGCCATTAAATTCCATGAGGCTGTTCAACACCAGCAGCTTCAAGAGACGATGGCGATTAAGAATACTGGCAAGGGGATAATGAATGTAAGGCTGCGTTCATCCTGTGAATGCCTCAGCATAACCCCGACTGTAGCCACAATTACCCCCAATAATATTCAGCAGATACTCCTCAGGTTTGACACACAGGATCGTATTGGCAGGATAGGCGAATATATATTTGTAGATTCAAACGACCCGGTCAATCCGCATGTTACCCTGGTGGTTGAGGGTATGGTAAAAGGCAGCTCTTCTATCCCTGATAAGCATGTGTCAGCACAGGCAGTTACCACTATCATAAACAAGCCTTTGGTAAACGATACACGAGTAGATGTCTGTCTTGCCCTCTTCTCTACACCAGGCTGCAAATATTGTCAGCAGTTAAAATCAGAGATAATCCCGCAAATTGGCAAGAAACATGGAGCAGCCATTAAGCTCAAGGTTCTTGAAATAGATCAGCCTGAAAACTACAAAAAACTGCTTTTATTAGAAAAGCAATTGGCTACTCAAGACACCAAGATACCGGTTATATTTATTGATAACCACATGCTCTATGGCAGGGAACAGATACAACTGCATCTGGAGGATGAGATCAAGCAGTGTGTCTCCCGCGGCGGATGCGGCTGGATGCCGGACATATTATCAGATAAACCAGTACACATAGAAGAAAGATTTGCCTCTATCAGGCTTATTCCCATACTTATCGCCGGATTATTAGATGGAATCAACCCCTGTGCCTTTGCCACCATAATATTTTTTATATCCTATCTTGTGCTTGCCGGACGCAGCCGCAAAGAAATACTACTGATTGGAATATCGTTTACTGTGGCAGTGTTTCTCTCATATCTGCTGATTGGACTTGGGATATTTCATATCCTGAAGATAGCAAATTTCAGGATTATTAATTACCTGATTGCATCTATGACCATTATCCTTGGCATACTATCATTAAGAGACTACCTGAAAATCAAACAGGGTAGATTGATAGAAGGTATCCCTCAAACCATTACAAACCAGATAATCAATAGTAACACCCATGCCAATGAAATTATCTGCTCTGGAACAACCTGTAATCTGCCAAAGAAAAGGATTTATCAGAGTATTTATAAACATGGCAAAACAGGCGGATATATTCTTTCAATCCTTTCATCCTTTGGGTTGGGTATGATTATTTCTATCTTTGAGTTTTCGTGTACCGGTCAGATATATGTGCCTACCCTGATGTATATGACAAAAATATCCGGGTTAAGGATAATGGCATCTGGTTACCTGATTCTATACAACCTGATGTTTGTTGCTCCTCTGATTGTTATCTTTCTCCTGAGTTATAATGGCATAAAATCAAAAACATTCTCTGAATTTGCAGAAAAACATGTGGCTGCTATAAAACTTGCCATTACCGTGTTTTTCTTTGGGATGGGGATATTGCTTATAGTGTGGTAGACGCCAGAGCACCAGTCACCAGAGCACCAGGGTAATAGTCACCAGTTATAGAGATTGGTAGAATTTTCATAATAGATTTCCTTTCTCTACTGGTGTTTGGTGCACTGGTGCACTAATGTCTCACCATCTCTTTCACCTTAAACAATCTGGCTAAATTAGAGCGTTCCACCTCATCTAATTTTTGTTCAATAGATGATATAGCCTCGCAAATCCCTGGAATCAACACATGCTCCAGGGCATTTACCCTGCGTCTGGTAGTTTCCAGCTCCTCTGAAATAAGCTGGATACATTTTTCTTTACTTGCCATATCCAGAAGCTGTGGCATTATTTCCTTAAGAATATTTAAGGAAACATCCATGTCGCCAGATGTATGCCAGTTTACAGGGCATTGTTTAGAGGTATTCCACTCAAATTGAAATTGTGGAAGTCTGAGGTTGAGGATGTTTATCTGGCTTATGGTTACAGTTATCGGCCTCTTTGCCCTCCATAAGGCATCATCCACAACCTCAACAGATGCCTCCATTCGAGCTGAGAGGAATGCATTATAAGCCTGCATAAGCCTTTCTTCAACCAATAGCCTTAAGCCTTGAGTCTCCTTTATCATTGACCAGAATCTTCGCATCAGGTCTTCCTGTTTATCCTTCAAGAGCTTATGCCCACGGCGAACAAGACCAAGCCGTTTCTTTAACCTCATCAATTCCATTCGATTTGGATTTACCTTAAGTTTCATTTGAGACATCCTTTGTAAAAGACGTAAAATCTTGCGTCTTTTACGAAACCCCCATATACCTCTCAATATACTCATCCTTTACCCGTTTTAACTCCATCCTTGGCAGCAGTCGCAGCAATTCCCAGCCAATAGTAAGTGTTTCGATAATCGTCCTGTTTTCATTTATCCCCTGAGTAACGAATTTATCCTCAAACCCTGTAGAAAATCTTAAAAACGCCTTATCAGCATCTGACAACGCTGCTTCACCAAGGATAACCTTTAACTCCTCTGCCTGTTTACCGCGTGCATAGGCAGCAAACAACTGATTTGCCAATCCAGCATGGTCATCCCTTGTCTTTCCTTTACCTATCCCTTTATCCCGCAATCGTGAGAGTGATGGCAGGACATTAATTGACGGATAGCATCCCTTACGGTACAGATTACGATCCAGTATTATTTGCCCCTCAGTGATATAGCCTGTCAGGTCAGGGATAGGATGGGTTTTATCGTCTTCAGGCATGGAAAGCACAGGGATAAGGGTAATTGATCCATTCTTACCCTTGATGCGTCCTGCCCGCTCATACAGGGTAGACAAATCTGTATAAAGATAACCAGGATAGCCTCTTCTTCCTGGTACCTCTTTTCTTGCCGCAGATATTTCGCGGAGTGCCTCACAATAATTGGTCATATCAATAAGGATAACAAGGACATGCATCTCTTGTTCAAAGGCAAGATACTCGGCTGCGGTCAATGCCACCCTTGGAGTAGCAATCCGCTCTATTGCCGGGTCATTAGCCAGATTCATAAACAATACTGCCCGCTCTATAGCACCTGTCTGATTAAAGTCAGAGATAAAGTAGTTTGCATCCTCAAAGGTGATGCCTATAGCTCCAAACACAACAGCAAATTTTTTGCTCGAAGGTTCATGACTTTCTCCTGGCTTTCGCATTCCACATTCTGCATTCTTCCCCAGCACGGTTGCTTGTCTGGCAATCTGAGCGGCAAGCTCAATATGCGGCAGTCCAAATCCGGAAAAGATAGGCAGCTTTTGCCCACGAACAAGGGTATTTAAGCCATCTATGGATGAGATGCCTGTCTGAATAAATTCTAAAGGATAATCCCGTGCATACGGATTAATCGGATTGCCAGCAATATTCAGCCGCTTTTCAGGGATAATATTTGGCCCCTTATCAATAGGATGGCCAAGCCCATCAAATATTCGTCCCAGCATATCCATAGACACACCAATCTCAAGCCCTTTGCCCAGGAATCTGACGCGAGTCTGCTGAATATTAATCCCTGAAGCATTTTCAAACAGCTGTACCAATGCCTTATCACCCTGACATTCCAGCACCCTACCCCTTCGCACATCGCCGCCCGGCATCTCTAACTCGACTAATTCCTCATACTTAACACCCTCAACCTCACCCACCAGTACCAATGGACCAGCAATCTCTTCAATCGTCAAATATTCTTTGATCATTTTATCTCCTATTTCCTCTCCAAATAAGAATGGTCTCGTTTCTGCTGCATGGAACGGTCATGACCATTCCATCATCCTTTATTCTATCAACCTCAGTGGTCCAAAAGCCCTTTCAACTGCTCAATCATCCTCTCCCTGATCAATTCAAACCCTGACAATTGATCCTCCGGGATATTCCGCATACGAATAATCTCCTGTCGGCATGGGAGATTGAGAACATCATCAATCCTTATTCCCTTTTTCAATGTATCAGACGCTATTTTGTGATAATCAAGGATAATTCGCATCATCTGATACTGTTTGGCAAAGGATGTGTAGCTGTCAATCGCATCAAAGGCATTTTGATGAAGGAAATCCTCACGAATGGATCTTGATGTCTCAAGGGTCAGCCTATCCTCATTAGAAATGGCATCCATACCAACCAGTCGCACAATTTCGTTGAGTTCACCCTCCCTTTGTAATAGGTTCATGGCATTCTGCCTGATCTCAGTCCAATCAGGGGTAATCTCACTGCTCATATATTTCTCTATTTTTTCATGATACAGGGAATAACTGGTCAGCCAGTTTATAGCCGGGAAATGTCGCTCATATGCCAGCCAATCCTCAAGACTCCAAAAGACCTTGACCACCTTAAGGGTTGATTGAACAACCGGGTCATTCAGGTCTCCACCCGGCGGAGACACGGCACCGATAACACTCAACATCCCTTCCCTTCCATTGCTTCCACAGCAGACAATCCGTCCTGCACGTTCATAAAACTCGGCAATTCGTGAGGCAAGATAGGCTGGATACCCCTCTTCACCTGGCATCTCCTCTAATCGTCCAGACATCTCACGCAATGCCTCTGCCCATCTTGATGTAGAATCAGCCATCAAAGCCACGCTATAGCCCATATCCCGAAAGTACTCGGCAATAGTAACCCCTGTATAGATTGAAGCCTCTCTGGCAGTAACCGGCATATTAGAGGTATTGGCTATCAATATTGTCCTATCCATCAATGGTTTGCCGGATTTAGGATCAATCAGCTCCGGGAATTCCAGCAGTACATCTGCCATCTCATTGCCTCGTTCTCCGCAGCCAATAAAGATGATTATCTCAGCATCAGCCCATTTAGCTAATTGATGCTGGATAACGGTCTTACCTGCACCAAATGGTCCTGGTGCACAGGCTGTTCCGCCCTTACCTATAGGGAAAAAGGTATCAATCACCCTTTGTCCGGTAATCAGGGGCATATTGGGAACCAGCTTTTCTTTATATGGCCGCATCTTTCTGACAGGCCACTTCTGCATCATGGTTATGTCCTCTATCCCATCCTTTGTCAATATCTTGGCAATAGGCTCAATAACCGTAAATTCTCCCAAGTAAATCTCAACAATTTTACCATCACCCTTAAGCCTGTGTGGCACCATAATTTGATGCTTAATAAGCTCTGTTTCCTGCACAAATCCAATAATATCTCCGCCAGTAACCATATCACCATTTTTTACTGTTGGCACAAATGCCCATTTCTTTTCCCTGTTTAAGGCATTGGTTTCAATCCCTCTGGTGATATAATCACCAACAAGCGTCCAGATAACATCCAGTGGCCGCTGAATACCATCGTATATTGATGTAAGCAGACCTGGCCCAAGCTCTACACTCAATGGTTCATTGGTTGTTGTTACTGGCTCACCAGGGCCAACACCACCTGTTTCCTCATACACCTGAATAGAGGCATCCTGCTCCCTGATCTCAATAATCTCCCCAATCAATCCAATATTACCAACCCGTACCACATCTGCCATCCGTGCCCCAGCTATATCACGAGCCACAACAAGCGGACCAGAAACCTTTGTAATTATTCCCTGTTTCATGAGACAATCCCCCTCTGTCCTGTTATCCTTACTATTCTCTCGCCTAAATACCTCACGCTAATTATACACTATTGTATCCGAATTTGCAATAATATTTAATACTCGATATTCAAGTTTTTTACTGGTGACATACCCAGTGCACCAGTCACCAGAGCACCAGGCACCAGAACACCGTGAGAAACTGATATTTGATGAAAAAAGGATTGCGACCAACTGGTAACTGGGTACAGTTAACGCAACTACTCAGCTATTGTCGTGTCAACTCTCAATTGTCGGATAAATGAGGTAGATGGGTTAGCACCCATCCTACAATTATATCATCTCTATGCGACCCTGAAGGGTTGACACGACACTATTGTTATTTCACACACATTTTGAATCAACAAAAAAATTCTAAGGAAGTGAAATTATTGTTTGCAATATAACGTAAAATATGATATATTGTTGCACATGAGAGAACAATCATTAAACGGTATTGATGAACAGGTTAAACAGAAGATTTTTGGTAACTGCTCAGGCAGAATCAGGTAGAGAAAATGGGGTGTGAGATAGGAGATATAGAGTTTTAATTGAACAAGATGAAGATGGAATATTTGTAGTTGAG
>JASEHA010000013.1 GCA_030018795.1 bacterium | reverse complement strand
GATGGGTTAGCACCCATCCTACAATTATATCATCTCTATGCGACACTGAAGGGTTAACACGACACTAGTGCTCTAATGTGATCTCTGTGGTTAATCTTTCCCCCGTTCACTGAGTGGCTACAAACCTGAAATAATTTGTCTTGACATATCCCTGAAATTGAGATATAATGTATGATTGTCAGATTAATTTAATATCAAGGAGGAAGTTGTAAGGAAATGAAGAAGAATTTTTTGTTTACCTCAGAATCAGTAACAGAAGGGCATCCGGATAAGCTGGCTGATCAGATATCAGATGCGGTTCTTGATGCCATTATGGAGAATGACCCTGATGGAAGGGTTGCCTGTGAGACGCTTATTGCTATGGGTCTGGTGTTTGTGGCTGGTGAAATAACCACGAGCTGCTATGTTGATGTGCCAAAGGTTGTCAGGGCTGCTATCAAGGATGCTGGCTATACTAATCCTGCCTTTGGACTTGATTTCCAGGATTGTTCGGTGATTACCTCTATCAATGAACAGTCTCCGGATATTGCCCTTGGTGTGGATAGAGAGGGTGCAGGTGATCAGGGGATGATGTTCGGCTATGCTACAGATGAAACCAAGGAGTTAATGCCATTACCAATCATGTTGGCTCATAAATTGGCCAGACGCCTTTCTTATGTCAGAAGAGGGATGTTGTTGCCATGGGTAAGACCTGATGGCAAATCTCAGGTAACGGTAGAGTATGTTGATGGTAAGCCATCAAGGATAGATACTGTGGTTATCTCTGCTCAGCATGATGAGGATGTAACCATAGAAACCATTCGGGAAGGGGTCATCGAAGAGGTGATCAAGCATGTTATCCCTCAAGAGCTGCTCAAGAATACAAAATATTTCATCAATCCTACCGGAAGATTTATTATTGGCGGGCCCCAGGCAGATACAGGGCTTACCGGAAGAAAGATTATTGTTGATACCTACGGTGGCTGGGCAAGACATGGCGGCGGATGCTTTTCAGGCAAAGATCCATCAAAGGTAGACCGTTCTGCTGCCTATATGGCCAGGTATGTGGCCAAAAATATTGTTGCTGCTGGATTGGCAAAGGAGTGTGAGATACAGTTTTCTTATGCTATCGGTGTTGCTGCACCTGTCTCGGTTATGGTTGATACTCACGGAACAGGTAAGATACCAGATGATAGAATAGAGAAATTGGTTCGGGAACACTTTGACCTGACCCCAAGAGGGATTGTGAGAACATTGCAGCTTCAAAAGCCAATCTATAAGCAAACAGCAGCCTTTGGACACTTTGGCAGGGAAGAAGATGGTTTTGCTTGGGAAAATACAGATAAGGCTGAAATGTTAAGGGAATGCAAGAAGTAAGGATCACCATATATTACCACAGAGAACACAGAAAACACAGAAAACACAAAGAAGGTAGGATGCAAACCTATCAATGGAGTTGAGGGATTTTCTTATAACCTCTGTGTCCTCTGTGTCTTTTGTGTCCTTTGTGGTAAATTATTAAGAGGAGGCAGTATGAATTTTGATGTCAGGGATATAAACTTAGCTGAAAAGGGAAGGCTAAGGATTGAATGGGCAGGCAGGCAGATGCCTGTTTTGAAATTGATAAAGGAAAGATTTTTGAAGGAAAAGCCGCTGGCTGGTCTACGGCTGGCTGCCTGTTTGCATGTAACCACAGAGACAGCCAATTTGATGGATACATTGGTGGCTGGTGGGGCAGAGGTTGCACTTTGTGCCTCTAATCCACTCTCTACCCAGGATGATGTCGCGGCAAGCCTGGTTACTCATTTTAATATCTCTACCTTTGCTATCAAGGGTGAGGACAATGAAACGTATTATAAGCATCTCAATAGTGCTCTGGATATTAAACCCCATATTACTATGGATGATGGGGCAGATATGGTGTCGGCTATTCATACGACAAGACAGGATCTCTTAGCGGGTATTGTTGGCGGGACAGAAGAGACTACAACCGGTGTTATCAGACTAAAGGCTATGGCAAAGGATGGTGTGTTAAAATACCCTATCGTTGCCGTCAATGATGCCCTGACAAAACACTTGTTTGATAATCGCTATGGCACGGGTCAAAGTACCATAGATGGTGTCCTGCGGGCAACCAATATCCTGCTTGCTGGTAAAAACTTTGTTGTTTGCGGGTATGGCTGGTGCGGCAAGGGATTGGCCATGAGAGCAAAGGGGATGGGTGCCAGGGTTATTGTTACTGAGATAAATCCACTTGTTGCCCTTGAGGCAACGATGGATGGGTTTGAAATAATGCCTATCAGTGAAGCTGCCAGAATTGGTCATATCTTTGTGACCGTGACCGGGAATAAGCATGTTATTGATGCAGAGCATTTTAAGGTGATGCTGGATGGTGCGGTTGTTGCCAATTCAGGGCATTTTAATGTTGAGTTAAATATTGATGCCTTAGAAGCTATGGCTGTATCTAAACGACAGGTAAGGGATTTTACAGATGAATATACCCTGACTGATGGCAAAAAGATATATCTGCTTGGAGAGGGAAGGTTGATTAACTTAGCCGCAGCAGAGGGACATCCTGCCTGTGTTATGGATATGAGCTTTGCTAATCAGGCACTGGCTGCAGAATATATGTCTAAGGAAAATAGCAGCCTGAAAAAAGCTGTTTATCCTGTTCCAGAACATATGGATAGGGAAATAGCCAGATTAAAGTTAGCCTCCATGGATATAAAGATAGATACCCTGACACAGGAACAAACAGAGTATCTGGCTTCATGGGAAATGGGAACGTAAGAGAAAATGTGAAAGCAGGAATGCGAAAGGAGGAATGCGGAAGTAACAAATGTGTGTGAGCGAATAAAGCTCTCAAACTTCCGCACTCTTTAGTTTCGTATTTCGTATTCTCTCATGCTTAAGGAGTGCAAGAATGATTGGGATTGTAGTCGTAACCCATGGCTGCATGGGGATCGAGATTGTTAAGACCGCAGAGTTGATTGTAGGAAAATGTGAAAAGATTGAGGCAGTTCCCTTTTTCCCTCATGAATCTGGTGAGGAGCTTACTCAAAAGGTTAGACAAGCAATAGATAGTGTAAATGATGGGGATGGTGTAGTGATATTCGTTGATCTTATTGGCGGAAACTGCTGCACCATCGCTGGTGCATTTCTAAGGGATGAAGAAGAAGGAAATGTAGAGGTTATATCTGGTGTTAATCTGCCTATGGTTATAAAGCTTATTAACTATAGGCATGACGGTAAGGCAAAGGATGTTGCTGCTGCTGTTCAGAAGGCAGGGGTTAAGAGTATTATCAATCTGAGGGAAATGATTGATAAGGTAGGTGTATCCTGTAAATTATGAACATTGTTTTGTTTCGCATTGATGAGAGATTTATTCATGGGCAGATAATTCAAGGATGGAAGGGGTTAGAATATCAGCACATTGTTGTAATTAGTGACAGAATAGCTGGGAATGATCTGGAAAGGCGGCTTCAACTCAGTGGCGTACCAGATAATGTTACGGTTTGCTTTTATAAGAGGCAAGAGATGCCTGATATGGCAAGAGAACAGGCAAAAAATACAAGACGAAGCATTATCCTTGTTGGAAGTGTTGAGGATGCCCTGCTGGTAATACAAACTGGAATCAGGGTGAATAAGCTTAATCTTGGGGTTATGTCTCGAAATAGTTCCAGAACCTGTGTGGTGAGTAATGCTGTGTATGTTTCTCCTGAGGAGATGGAGTCATTGAAACAGATAGCAAAGATGGGGATTGAGGTTGAGGCTCAGGGGGTGGAGAGGGATACGGCGGTGAGGTTGTTTTGAGCCAGATGAGTGGCACAAAGATAGTAGTGTCGTGTCAACCCTTCAGTGTCGCATAGAGATGATATAATTGTAGGATGGGTGCTAACCCATCTACCTCATCTATCCGACAATTGAGAGTTGACACGACAGTAGTGATGAAGAACAGGCTGCTACTTGTTGATTCCGAATTGTTTGAAAGAAGTAGTAGGAGGAAATTGTCGAGCAAGAGGGCGAGAAGGCGAAAAAAGTAGGATTTGATGAAAAACGATTGCGACCGACTGGTGCATGGTGCCATGGATTGTGTATTACTTGATACATTCAATTCGTAATGTGGGAAGTAGAGACGCAATATCTTGCGTCTCTTTGGTGAGAAATGCCCATGCTACTTGTAACCCACAATTTTAATTGTCAATGAGGTAGTACTTTAATGCTGTTATATGCTCTGATTGGTTCCATATGTTATAGCCTGATAAATCTGGATACCACTGCCATAGCCCAGACCATGGTTTCCAGACCAATGGTTATTTCTCTATTAATTGGAGCTGTTCTGGGATTACTGAATGGGGATGCTGCTTTTGGGGCTGGGCTGGGCATAACCATAGGGGTATTATTGGAATTTTTCTGGATCAATATTTCATCACTTGGCTCATCGGTTCCAGCGAATGCAGCCATTAGTTCGGCTACAGCCACAGCCGTGGTGTATTATCTTTCCAACAAGGCACAGATTTTTTTAGAGCCATACTGGATAACCAGTGGGCTTGTTTATGGGGTATGCTGTGGATATGCCGGAGGAAGGACAGATACATTGCTCAGAGCCTTGAATGCCAGGCTGGTCAGCAGGGCAACGCCTTTTGTCGAAAAGGGCGAACTAAATGCTATTAATAGACTTAACCTGCAGGCTATTAGTGTATCGCTGGTGATTAATACCTTGCTTTGTTTTGTATTAATTATCGTTGGGATTAGCCTCTTGCCTATAACCTTGAGGTCTTTTCCGCAAGAGGTATTAGTTGCACTTAAAAGTTGCTTGTGGCTGTTTTTATTGGTCTGTATGGGTATTGCCTTAGAGGCGTTTATGACAAAGAAGAGTGTCTTCTACTTTGGTGCTGTGTGGGTGATTGCAGCAATAATAATGGCAAAACTATAGGTTTTAGGCAGAGGTTATTTGTGGACAAATCCATACTCAGGCAAATATTCTTAAGATCCTTATTCATTCAATGTGTCCTGAATTTCGATAAAATGCAGAATACAGGCTTTGCTACAGCTATGATGCCTGTTATAGAAAAGCTGTTTTTGCCTGGAGAGGAGCAAAAAAAGGCATTATTACGGCATTTTGAGCAGTTTAATACCCAGCCCTATGTAGCAAGTATCATTATGGGAATGATTGCGGCTAAAGAAGAAGAATATGCCTCTTCAGGAGATACGAAAGATACGAAAGATACGAAAGATACGAAAATACTTGATGATATCCATAGATTAAAGGAGCAAACAGCCAGAGCCTTTGCTGCCTTAGGGGATATGTTTTTTTGGGGCACATGGAGACCGTTTATCTCTCTACTGGGAGTAGTGATTGTTTATTCAGGGATTATTCTGAAGAAACCATGGTTGATTGGGACAGGAATAGCTGGTTTTTTAATCGTGTACAATCTAATCCCCTTGATGGTTAGATGGTATGGATTGCGATTGGGTTATGAAAAACAGGAAGGGGCGATTGAGGTTATTCTTAAAGCTAAGCCTGTAATTCAAAGGATAATCTGGTGGATACAGGGCATTGGTCTAACAATACTTGCTTGTTTTGGGATGTTTATATCATCATCGATGCTTGCAACCCTTGGTGGTCAGGGTAATTTAATCTCGTATCTTTTATCTGGGGCAGTAGTCCTCTGGGTAGCAGTAATTCTTAGACGTACCTCAATATCCAAAATTGCGATATTGATTATCCTTATCTCTGCTGTTCAGGCATATGTCTTTAAGTAAGGCTTAGTAATACAAGCATCTTGCTTGTGCATTGAGGTGAGAAAGGGTGAGAAAGGGTGAGAAAAAATGAAACATTTGACAGAATCAGTAATTATCCAGAATAAGTTAGGATTACATGCCCGAGCAGCCAGTATCTTTGTGAATACTGCCTCCAGGTTTTCATCAAAGATAGAGATAGGGAAAAATGGTAACAACGATTTTGTAAATGGGAAGAGTATCCTTGGGGTTCTATGTATGGCTGTTTCTCCAGGCAGTAGTATCGTTATACATGCTATGGGTAAGGATGCAGAGGCAGCTATGGTTGCACTTATTGAGTTAATAAATAATAAGTTTGGAGAAGAAGAATGATTACTCTGACTGGAATCCCTGCTTCTTCCGGAATTGTCATTGGCAAGGCATTTCTTTTTGACATAGGAAGGTTTAAGGTTGAGAAAAGGAAGATAGCATCTACCCAGATAGAGGTTGAGGTGTATCATTTCAAGGGAGCGATTCTAAAGACCAGAGAAGAGATAAAAAGGTTAGAGGAAAAGGTTCAACAGAATATAGGGGCAGATATTGCAAAGATATTCGGTGCCCATCTGGCAATGCTGGAGGATCCACTTTTGGTCCTTGATGTGGCTCAAAAGATAAGGGAGGAATCAGTATGTGCTGAATATGCTCTGGAATGTGTGCTTCAAAATATAGCAAATAATTTTTCTATCATGGAAGATGAATACTTTCGTGAAAGGGCTATGGATGTTTATGATGTTGGCCGCAGAATCCTTCATAATCTTATAGGTGTTGACAGACTAAGTGTGGAGGATTTAATAGAAAAGGTTATTATTATTGCCCGTGAATTGTCACCATCAGATACAGCTCATATGCATGATAGTAATGTGATTGGTTTTGTAACAGAGATAGGGGGAAAGACCTCTCATGCGGCTATTATGGCCAGGGCACTGGAGATCCCGGCTGTGGTTGGGCTTAAAGAGATAACCTATCAGGTGAGGAATAATGAGACTATTATTATTGATGGTAGTCATGGCATAGTTATTATTAATCCGGATAAGGAGACTAAAGGGAAGTATGCTCGTAAACAGGAGGAATATCTTGCCTTTAAGGAAGGATTATCCTGTCTGCGTGATCTGCCGGCACAGACTGAGGATGGGTTCAGGGTTCTGCTTTCAGCAAATATTGGGACAGCAGAAGAGATTGAGGTGATTAAACGAGAAGGGGCAGAGGGGATTGGATTATATAGAACAGAATATCTGTATCTTGAACGGACAGACCTTCCCACAGAAGAGGAGCAATTTAATGCCTATCAGTCTGTTGTAAAAAAGATTGTTCCATGTCCAACAGTGATCAGAACCGTGGATCTGGGTGGTGATAAATTTCTTACTCATCTGGATTTGCCTATTGAGCAAAACCCGTTTCTCGGGCTTCGGGCTATTCGACTCTGTCTTAAGTATCCGGAGATATTTAAGGTGCAGATACGGGCAATTCTTAAGGCAAGTAATTATGGCAGGGTACAGATAATGTTTCCCCTTATCTCAGAGATTGATGAGTTTCAACAGGCAAAAACAATCCTGCTTTCTGTGATGGAGGAATTGGAACAAGAAAAGATCCCTTTTGATCGTAACATTCAGATTGGCATAATGGTGGAAACCCCTTCTGCAGCCTTGATTGCAGATAGATTGGCTAAAGAGGTTGATTTTTTCAGCATTGGCACGAATGACTTGATTCAGTATACTATGGCTATTGATAGGGTAAACGAAGAGGTGTCTGCTTTATATAAACCGTTTCATCCGGCAATCCTTCGTTTAATCAAGATGACCATAGATGCCGCTCATAATGAAGGAAAGTGGGTTGGGATGTGCGGTGAAATGGCTGGGGATCCATTTTTTACGATTCTTTTATTGGGATTGGGATTGGATGAGTTCAGCATGTCAGGCGGCTCTATTGCCCGAATTAAAAAGATAATTCGAGCAGTACGATTGGATGAGGCAAAGGCTTTCGCTGATGAGATTATGCGGATAACCTCAGCTGCAGAGGTTCAAAAGGTGCTTGAGGAAATAATGACAAAAAGGTTTGGGAATATATTGGAGATGTGAACAGACAGATTGTGGTTGTTATTCGGTTCTCTTTGCTAACTGCTGATGGTTAACAGTTAAATTGGAGGAATTATCAATGTTAATAGACAAATCAAATATGCTTGAATCAATCAAGAGGTTTCCTGGTCAGTTTGAGAAATCTATAGAATTTGCTGATGGGGTGAGGGTTGAAGGAAAAATAAATAAGGTTGTGATAGCTGGTATGGGCGGAAGTGCCTTTCCTGGTGATATCTTGAAGGCATATTTATCTGATACGAATGTGCCAGTAGAGGTTTGTCGGGGATATTCCATTACCACGCCAATTGATGCGGGTAGCCTGGTGTTTATTTCATCCTTCTCAGGCAATACAGAGGAGACCATATCTTCGCTACATGATGCTATGGAGAAAAAGGCACAGGTGGTGATTGTTACCGCTGGTGGACAGCTTGAGGAATTAAGCAGGGAATATAACCTGCCTATCGCAAAAATAATCAAGGAATTCCCTACATTTCAACCAAGGGCTGCTACTGGATACTTTATGGGCATATTCATCAGTGTTCTTTCAAACTCAAACGTCATTCCAGAACAAAAGGCAGATTTGATTAATCTGGGTAATTTTCTGGCTGGATGTGAGTTTGAGGAAGAGGCAAAACAATTGGCAAAACAGCTGATAGACTGTATACCTATTGTCTATACTCATGATTTTTATGAGATGCCATTGGCCAGGGTTGTAAAGATAAAATTCAACGAAAACTCAAAGGTGCAGGCATTCCATAACTCGTTTCCAGAACTGAATCATAATGAGATGATGGGATTTACAAATATTAAGGGCAAATATCACTTCATTATCCTTGATGATCCTCAGGGACATGAGAGGATACGAAAAAGAATACAAATATTTGGCAGATTGATGAGGGATAATGGATTGCCTGTGAGCATTATTGAGATGCAAGGGGATAATGTATTGAGTAAGATATTTGGCAGCATCTATTTCTTCGAGTATGTATCATATTATCTGGCATTGGAATATGGGATTGACCCAACACCAGTGGATATGGTGGAGGATTTTAAGATGGCACTGGGATAGAGTAGGGGCATCCCTTGTGGCTGCCCGCAAGCTTATTTATTATCACGGAGGAGTATAAGGCAAAGAATAACCTGCAAAAAAAAGAATATGTTTTCCCCATTTTTTACAGGCTAATTCTATGTCTTATATCTTTTGCTGTGTTTATATACATAAACACAGGCACAGGGGGTGCCTGTAAATGAAAAAATGGAGGGGGGACTACGATGTTAAGTATGACAAGATTATTCGTGGTTTTGGGATTGATTGGGTGTATGTTTGCTCAGAATGCTCAGGCAATAGGGGAAGAGAAGTTTTTAGCCAAGAATTTCCTGGGGATAGGGATTAAGGCGTATACTAAAAACGATATTGGGGCATCTATCTATTATTTTAAGGAGGCATTGAAATTAGATTCTGGTATGATTGAAGCAAGGAAGAGATTGGGGCTTGCCTATTATCGGAATGGGATGCTTGATGATGCGGTTAATGAGTACACAGCGGTAGCCAGGATACAGCCAAATAATGAGCAAATACATAATATGCTTGGGATTATCTACTATGCTATGGGAAAAACGAACAAGGCTATTGAGGAATACCAGAGGGCGATAAATGCTAATCCAACAAATCCCAAGTATTATAATAACCTTGGGGTAGCATATTATGCCGGTAATTCGCTGGATATGGCACAGGCTCAATATCAAAAGGCATTGGAATTAATGCCAGATGATGTGGATGTCCGTATCAATCTTGGAGCGGTTTATCATGATAAGGGGCTTTTGCAGGAATCTATACATGAATATGAGCAGGCATTAAAGCAGGGCAATAAAAACAGTCGTGCTTACTTTGGATTGGGTATGGTTCAGGCTACTTATGGAGACTTGAAAAAGGCAAGACTATACCTTAATCTGGCATTAAGGTGTGAGCCTGAGTATGAGGAGGCATCTGAAATGCTTTCTCTTCTGGACAATCCCAAGCGGCTGTACTTGAATTTTGCAGATAAATACTATCGGACAGGCAAGTATGACCTGGCGATAGAGCTGTATAGCCGAATACTTAAAATAGACCCTGCCTGCCAGGATGTCTTGATGGGTATGGGGCTGAGTTATTGTCAGAAAGCAGGCGTTCCTATGCAGGATATAATGGCAGAATTATATAAGAATGAGGATATAAACAAGGAAAGGATGCCTCAAACAGAGATTAATCATTCGGCAAGGGTTAATGTTGAAGATACTTCAGGAGTAGATGTTTGTAACATTATTGCCTGCAAAGGGATTGTTCAGATGGATTAGTAACTCAAGCTTCGAGCATGAGTATTAATTATAAGTTACAAGCAAGGATGCTTGTGTTACAATAAGGAGGAGAATTAGAGTATGGCAGCAATAGTAATCAATGGTAAAGAGGTAGCCCAACAGATACAGGAAGAGTTGGCGGATAAGGTTATCGAATTAAAGGCAGAGGGTATAGTGCCGCGACTGGCTACCCTTCTTGTTGGCGAGGACCCTGCTTCTCAGGTTTATATTGGTCAAAAACGAAAGGCTTGTGACAGGCTGGGTATAATCTCAGACCATCAAACCCTTTCGGCAAAGATCACAGAGGCAGAACTATTATCCATTATTGATGGGTTGAACAATGACCCAGAGGTTTCTGGTATCCTTGTGCAACTTCCTGTACCAGAACATATTGATTCCGTTAAGATTCTGGATGCTATCTCTCCCCAAAAGGATGTAGATGGATTCCATCCCTTTAATGTAGGGAAATTTTTTACGGAAAAGTCCTTTTCTGATATGATTGATAAGGGGCTGTTCCTGCCCTGTACCCCGTATGGGATTATGGAGTTATTAAAAAGATACAATATACCCATAAAGGGTGCAGATGTTGTTGTTGTTGGACGAAGCAATATTGTGGGTAAACCTATCACCATGCTTTTGCTTGCTGCTGATGCTACGGTTACTGTCTGTCACAGCAGGACAAGGGACCTGAGAGAGGTTTGTCGAAGGGCTGATATTATTGTTGCTGCTATTGGAAAGCCAAAGTTTGTTACTGAGGATATGGTTAAAGATGGTGCGGTTGTCATTGATGTTGGTGTTAATAGATTGCCTGAGGGGTTGGTGGGTGATGTTGATTATGTCAATGTTTCTCAGAAGGCTTCGGCAATTACCCCTGTCCCTGGCGGTGTGGGACCAATGACGATTACCATGTTGATGGCAAATACAATCATGGCAGCCAAAAATCAGGCAATGGGTAATAAGTGATTATGTCCCATAGAAGGTGAGATGCAAAAATGAGTACAGTGCAAGAAATTGAAAAAGCAATTACTCGGTTACCTAAAGATGACTTATCGGTTTTAAGTGGATGGTTTGAAGAGTTTGAATCAAGAATATGGGACAACCAATTTGAGGAGGATGTGCAATCGGGAAAGCTTGAGAGATTAGCCAATAAAGCCATAGCAGACTTTCGGGCTGGTAAGTGCAAAGAACTATGAGACATTTTGCCAATCCATCATTTTGGGCTTGCTATGAACAACTGCCAGCATTTATTCAAAAATCTGGCAGATAAGAATTTTGAGCTTCTCAAAATTAACCCTAAACATCCTTCTTTACATCTCAAAAAGGTGATGAATAAATATTGGTCGGCCAGAGTAGGTAGAAAGTACCGGACTATAGCAGTAGAAATAGATGAATGTTTAATCTGGTTTTGGATTGGCACTCATCCTGAATATGAAAGATTATTGCGAGAATTTGTTTAAGTAATGGATAAACTTTTGCGTTGGCTATCGTAACAATGATATGTTTTATGTGCTTAAGTGAAGGCGGTTAAGCTTACGCGATACCTGTTACCCATGCTGATATAATAAGGAGCAAGTTAATGACTATAATAGTGCAAGACCTAATTGATCGCGTTATCGAAAGGACAAAGCAAGAGATTATCTCACATGAACAACATGAAAAGGCTCTAAAACAGGAGAAAATAACTGAACATGAGCCTGAGCAAGTAGAAGAATCAAAGCAGCCAGAGATGGCTGTAGAGATTGAAGAGCAGGAAAAACAGAAAGAAAAGGAAGAAAAGGAAGAAATTGAGACAATTGATCAGGATTATGAAATTCAGGGGATTGAAGAAGGGGAGGTTGTCTTAGGGATAATAGAAAAGATTGATAAGGAAGAGGTTCTGGTCTCTATCCCCGGCTGTAAATCAGAGGGGGTAATCCCATTGAATGAGTTATCAAGCAGAGCCTTTTCTTCGCCAGAAGAGGTGGTAAGTGTAGGACAAACTGTCAGGGTATATGTCCTGGCTGTTGAAGGGAAAGAAGGGAATCCCATTCTTTCTAAGAGGCAGGCAGATATAGATGACACCTGGGCAGGAATAATAAAATCATATGAAATAGGTGAGATACTTTCTGGCAGGGTAATAAATAAAACCAGGGGTGGATTGATTGTTGATGTTGGCATGCATGGATTTGTACCATTTTCTCAAGTAGATATAGAACGGCCTGTTGACTTAAATAGCTATCTGGGAAAGACCCTGAGGGTAAGGATTATAGAGCTGAACAGAGAGGAGAATAATATCGTTCTGTCTCAAAGACAGGTATTAGAGGAAGAGTATAATCAGAAAAAAAAGATGTTTTTTGATTCCTTTGTTGAAGGCATGGTATGTGATGGTGTTGTCTCTAAGATAACAAGCTTTGGAGCCTTTATTGATCTTGGGGGAATAGATGGTCTGGTGCATCTGTCAGAGATATCATGGACAAGGATTAAGCATCCAAGGGATGTATTGAAACAGGGTGATAATGTTAAGGTTGTGATATTGAAAATTGATAAGGATAACCGTAAGCTATCCTTAAGCATAAAACAGGCAAAGGTTGATCCATGGCAGACTGCTGCTGAAAAGTATAATATGTGTGATGTTGTCTCCGGGGATGTTGTGAATTTTTCCAAAAATATTGCCTTTGTCCGATTAGAGGATGGCATAGAAGGGATATTGCCCATTAGCGAGATATCTGTAAAAAGGATAGCTTCACCATCTGAGGCATTGTCTGAGGGACAAAGGATAACGGCTAAGGTTATAGATGTTAATTTCCATCAACGAAAAATCGTATTAAGCATTAAACAAATAATGCATGCAGCAGAAGAAAATGCAGTTAGTGATTTTCTGAAAAGCCAGAAGAATACCTGCGGTATGACCCTTGGTGATATGTTTAAGGATAAATTTGAGGGATTGATGGTGAAGTAAAGCTAAACGGAGCAGGTGATGGAATTAGAATTAAAGAATTGGTACAAGATTCTCTGTCCAAGACCAGTGGTTTTGATCTCAACCATAGATATTCAAGGCATCTCAAACGCTGCCCCATATTCTTTTGTCATGCCCATATCATGCCAGCCAGCTATGGTTGGTTTTGCCTCAGCCATAAAACGCCATACCTTGACAAATATAAGACAGACAAAAGAGTTTATCCTGAATATCCCATCTGAAGAGATAATTGATCAGGTGTGGCAGTGTGCCAAGCCGTATCCTCGAGGGATATCAGAGATTAGGGAGACAGGATTAACCGAGGAAAAAGCAGAAAAGGTTTCTGTGCCAAGGATTGGTGAATGTATCGGCTGGATTGAATGCAGCCTTGAATTTGAAAAAGAGATAGGTGATCATGTCCTGATAGTTGGCCAGGTCCTGTGTTCGCAGGTAAGGGATGAGTTGTGGAAGGATGATAAGTATCAAGCCATTCAGGCAAAACCATTGCTTCATATCGGTGGGTCTGAGTTTGGTATCCCTGGCTGGGCAGCAGAACCAGTGGAATAAGATAAAGGGCAGGGGCAAGGAGGTAGCCTCTCTGTCACCTGCCAGAGCGACTTAGAGTCACCAGACCAGTCACCAGGGCACCAGTCACCAGGCTGCCAGAGAGGCTCTTCTCTGCCTTTACTATACGACAATTGATGGTTGACACGACATTAGGCGGGAAATGATATACAGGTCTTCAGCCTATAACCACATCATTGTAACACAAGCATCCTGCTTGTGGCTTGTAATACTCAAGCTGGAAGCTTGAGTTATTCTGACTTCTGGCTTCTGACTTCCACAGTATCCCATCATCATCCAAACCTTCCCGTGATATAATCCTCTGTCCTTTTATCATGTGGCACAGTAAATATCTGCTCAGTTGAGCCATATTCTATCATCTCACCCATCAAGAAAAAGGCAACATTATCCCCTACCCTGGCTGCTTGCTTGGTATTATTTGTTACCAGAACAATGGTATATTGTTTTTTCAATTCATACAATGCCTCTTCTATCCTTGAGGTAGATAGTGGGTCAAGCCCGGAGCATGGTTCATCAAGCAAGATAACCTCTGGCTCTAAGGCTAATGCTCTGGCAATACAAAGCCTTTGCTGCTGTCCGCCAGAAAGCTTGGTACCAGAGAGATGAAGCCTATCCTTGACCTCGTCCCATAAAAAGGCAGCCTTCAAGGTTTTTTCCACCAATTCCTCAAGCTTTGCTTTGGATGTAACACCATTTAGACGCGGACCATAAACGATATTTTCAAAGATACTCCTTGGCAGGGGCACAGGCAAAGCAAAAACCATGCCTACCTTTCGCCTGAGCCAGGGGAGAAGGATATCTTTCTTATAAATATCTATCCCATCTAACAGTATCTCACCAGTTATCTTGACCGTGGAGATAATATCGTTCAATCTGTTTAATGTCCGCAGGAATGATGTCTTGCCTGAGTTTGCCGGCCCAATAATCGATAGTATCTCGTTTGCCCTGATATTGAGATCAATAGACTTCAAGACATGATGTGTATCAAAACAAAGATTAAGCCCTTTAACAACAATCTTATCTTCCAATGGTAACCTCGTTAAATGTAACTCAAGCTTCCAGCTTGAGTATTAAAATCACAAGCAGGATACTTGTGCTGCAACTTACGAATACTTGGCCATCAGCCGATGCATCAGCCAATAGGCAAACATGTTAATCAACAAGATGGTAATAATGAGAATAGCTGCCGTGCCATAGGCATTTTCCATAGAGATACCCTCACGTGCCAGGATATAAAAATGAACCGACATGGTTCGACAGGAATCAAACAAGGATGTTGGAATTCGCAATACCGAACCAGCGGTAAAGATAACTACCGCTGTTTCCTCAATGCTTCTGGCTACACCAAGTATTATCCCGGTGACAATACCTGGTAAGGCACTGGGAAGCACAACCTTAATAATGGTCTGCCATTTTGTTGCACCAAGTGACAGGCTTACTTCACGATAGGAAGCAGGAACGGATTTAATCGCCTCCTCAGATGTTCGAATGATTGTTGGTAGGATCATGAATGTCATGGTCAGCCCCCCAGAAAGGATTGACCATCCAAAGCCAAGATAAACAACAAAAAGCACAAAGCCAAACAAGCCAAAGATGATAGAGGGTATCCCGGCCAGGCACTCTGTCCCAAATCTGATTATCGATGTTAGCCTACCCTCCCTTGTATATTCTCTGAGATAGATAGCTGTCCCTACACCAAGCGGGGTGGCAATGATGATAGCCACTAATGTCAGCACAATGGTTCCAACAATGCAGGGGAATATCCCCCCTGCCCGACCAAAGTCCTTAGGTGAGCTGAGAAGAAATTCCAGATCAACAACTGGCAGTCCATTTTTAAGGATATAGAGGATAATGAAAAAAAGGATGAAGACCGTAATGGCTGTGCCAATAAATAATATTCTTTTCATTACCTGTTCATAGAATATTGGTTTAAGCATTATTTCTCCACCCCTCTCCTGGCAATCGTATTGGCAATAATATTTAAGATAATAATGGCAATAAATAAAACAATACCAGTGGCAAATAATGCCTGACGATGATCGCCTGTGGCATAATTCATTTCAAGGGCAATATTTGCGGTAAGTGTCCGCACCGGGTCAAGGAATGATCCTGGAATTATGACCGAGTTGCCAGCAATCATGATCACAGCCATTGTTTCTCCCACTGCCCTGCCAACACCAAGGATAATCCCTGATAAGATACCTGATTTAGCAGCAGGAAGAATAACCATCCTTATTGTTTGCCAGCGGGTGGCACCAAGTGATAAAGAACCCTCACGAAAGGAATATGGTACTGCCTGAAGGGAATCAATGGCAATGCTGGTAATCGTGGGCAGAATCATTATCCCTAAGATAATAGCTGCTGATAGGATACATGGCCCTGTCCCGCCAAAATAATTGCGAACCATAGGAAACAGGACAACCATCCCAATGAACCCATAAACCACAGACGGTATCCCAGCCAATAATTCAATTACTGGCTTAAGAACGGCTCTAACCTTAGTAGTCGAGAATTCACTAAGATAGATGGCACAAGAAAGGCTTAAGGGAAGACTGACCAGAAGGGCACCAATTGTTATCCATACTGTACCAATAATCATGGGAAATATCCCAAAGTGCCCCTGTTGTGGTGACCAATGACTGCCGCAGATAAATCCTTTTATCCCTACCTTTAAGATAATGGGCAGCCCTTCATGCAAAATGAACAAGGCAATGAGAAAAAGAATAGCAATGGTTGAAAGTGCAGTAAGCAATAATCCAATCTGGATCAGGTTTTCTCTATATTTCATCCGTATAATACCCCTAAGTTAAGCAGAGCAGCTCAAGCTTCCAGCTTGAGTATTATAAAGCCACAAGCAGGATGCTTGCGTTACTTCACTGGCAGCAAGCCATTATCTGCGATTATCTTCTGTCCCTGCGGTGAAAGGATAAAGTCTATAAACTCACCTGCCTTTCCTTTCAGCTCTCCCTTAGTCAACAAGAATATTGGTCTGACAACGTTATACTTGCCAGCATGGATATTCTCAGGAGAAGGGGCAATCCCATCTATGGCTATGGCTTTTACATCAGGGGTTACCACACCATGGGTAATGTAGCCAATCGCAGATGGATCGCTTTGAACCATAAGCCTTACTGCCCCAGTAGAATTCTGGATAAGGGCATGAGGGCTGAGTTGAACACCCTTTAACAGCATGTCATGGAAGGAATCGCGTGTTCCTGAGCCTTCTTCACGAGAAACAACGGTAATAGATTTATTCTCGCCCTTTTCGCCTTTTTCGCCCTTCTCGCCGCCAAGCTCAGCCCAGTTATTCAATCTACCGCTAAATATATCCTGAATCTGTTGAAGCGACAGGTTATCTACCTTATTAGTAGGGTGGACAATAATAACAATAGCATCCTTAGCCGCGACGATGCTGTTTAATCCTTCAGCCTCCTTTGGCAGCGTAACAATATCCGCCATACCAATCTGAACCACACCAGACTGGGCAGATTGAATCCCTACAGCTGAGCCACCACCCTGAACATTAACCCGCACATCAGGATGAACAGCCATAAACTCCTCAGCCAGTTTTTCTGCAAAGGGCTGAAATGCAGTTGAGCCGGCAATATTTATCGTTTCAACATTATTTCTGGCACAACCCATACCCACCATCAAAATCAACATAACACTAATTAATCTATACATCTACTAAATACCTCCGTTACATTGAAATTAAAGTCTTTTAATACTACTGAAGAAAGTGTATCCTCTGCTTTGAATACGCCATAGGTTTCATATCCTGTTTGAGTCAGGGTGAAAACCTCTATCTCCTTGTTATCCACATCCACCAACCAATATTCTTTAACACTACATCGTTCATAAAGCCTTTTTTTTATAATCCTATCCATCTGTGCAGAGCTTTTGGATATAATTTCTATGAGTAAATCAGGTGAGCCTTTTATGTTATCTTTGGTGATAATGTGAAAGTTTTCCTTTGAGACAAAAATAATATCTGGTTGGACGACATCTTCATTACTTAACACTACATCACAAGGGGCATAAAACACCTCCCCAACTCCCAATCTTTCTAAAAAATTTACAATCTTAGCATCAATTTTTCTCGAACTACGCTGATGCTCAATATTAGGTGCCGGCGCCATAAAAAATTCACCTCCTATTAATTCATATCGCTTATCAGAGCCTATATCCCAGATAAGGTAATCATCATAAGTATACTTTACTTCCTTTCTTATCGGCATAGCTGCTATAGCCATAGTTCTGCTCCTTTTCCTTTACAACTGAAATGGCCTTAAAATTCTAATCACGAAAATACGAAAATCAGAAACCACGAAAAAGCTTCTAATTTACTCGATGTTCAAGTTTTTTAACCTACGATTTCTTCAGTCAAAAATAGATGA
>JASEHA010000139.1 GCA_030018795.1 bacterium | reverse complement strand
ACAATTTCCTCCTGCTACTTCTTTCAAACAATTCGGAATCAACAAGTATCAGCCTTTTTCATCATGCCTTGCTCGATAACCGCGAGATACTTTTATTCCAACAACGTCGCAGAGATATTTGCTAATGGTTGTAAATGATGCATGACATACACATTTCATATAGGCAGTTTATAAACACTATATGCTTGTAGATGAAATCAACAGAATGCTGTTGTCATAGTTAATTGTGGGCTTTAGATGCGTTTGCCCTGCAAAAAAACTCATTTTCCTCTTGACATCCAATAGCTTATATGATAAACTCAATTTGTAAAAACTATTCGTTGCAGCAGAGAGCGATAAAGTCGCTGTATGTCAAAATTATAATTGCTGCCCAAAGAAAAGGAGAGAAATCGTATGATGCAAAAGATATCTATCATGGCTATGTTTCTTTTACTTGCTACCAATCTCTATGCCCAAACAGAGGAGGCAGCACCTGTTATTACTGCAATAAATATTATTGGTAATACAACCGTGCACCAAGGCACAATCCTTGGGGTTCTGAGTATTAAACCGGGTGACAGTCTTAATACAAAAAAGATAGACGCAGATATTCGTGCTATCTATAAACTTGGCTATTTTGAGGATGTGTCTGCCTCTACTAAGGTAATAAATGGAAAAACTACCCTTGTTTTTTCGGTTAAGGAACGGCAAAAGGTTATTTCAATAAGCATTGTCGGCAGCAAGGAGCCGGACAATGAGGAACTGAAAAAGGTAATAACCTTGAAGGAAAATGCTCCATACCAGCCCTATCAGGTCAAAGAATCTATTCAAAAGATGCTGGAATATTGTCAGGAAAAGGGGTATTGCTTTTCAGAGATAACCAGTGAAATAAAACCTTTCGCAGAAAAAGAGAAAAAGGGCGAAAAAGGCGAGAAAGGCGAGAAAGGTGTGGATGTTGTCTTTCGCCTTGATTCCAAACAATTAATAAAGGTAAAAGAAATAGTCTTTTTGAATAATACCATACCAGCCAAAACACTAAAAAAGCAGATAAAAACCGTTAAGGGCGGAAGGTATAACAAGGCAGAGCTGGATATTGACCTGCAGCGGCTTGTCTATTATTATAAATCAAAAGGATATTTTCAGGCAAATACCTCTCTTGGTGATATTGTTTTTAATAAAGATGAGAAAGGCGAGAAAGGCGAAAAAAAAGGGATAACAATTACGATTAATATCTCTGAGGGCAACCAATTCAAGATAACAGGGATAGAGATTGTTGGGAATAAGCTTATCCCTGAGGCTGAAATAAGGGCAAAATTAAAGACAGGAGAGAATAGCCTGTATAATATTATGTCTATTAGTCAGGATATGCAGATGATTAATAACTTATATGCTGAAAAAGGATATATCTCGTCTCAGGTTGCTCCAGAAGAGGATGTAGACGTAGAAGCAAAGACCGTGTTTGTTACCTTTAAGATATATGAGGGCAATCAGGCATATATAGAAAAAATCCTTATCGCAGGCAATACAAAAACCAAAGAAAATGTTATCCGCCGTGAGCTTCTTGTTAAGGATGGCTCTCTTTTTGATGGACAGAATGTCAGGCTAAGCAGACAGAGGCTTATCAACCTTGGCTATTTTGAGGAGGTAATTTTTAATGTCAAGCCAGGAACAGAGGAAGGCAAAAAGGTTCTGGCTATAGATGTTAAAGAAGGAAAAACAGGTACATTCCTTTTCTCTGCAGGTTATGGCTCTCAACCAGGCGGCTTTGGCTCAGTTGAATGCACCTTGAATAACCTCAAAGGCAAGGGATATGCTATGAATATAAAGGGTGAATTGGGACAAAATATTACCAACTATGAGTTTGGGTTTACCAATCCGTGGTTCAAAGACAGGCAGCCAAAGACACTGATTGGTATTGAGTCATGGCATACCAGAGATAAATATACTGATTATGCCAGTGTCAGAAAGGGTGGGGCAATAAGATCCAGCCGTGATACATCAAAACACAATAGCTTGAGCTGCAAATATAAATATGAAGAGGTTTCTATGAGAGATATGTCAGCTAATGTTTCTGATTCTATCAATGAGTGGAAGACCAGATGGGGACAGGATTTTGTTAAGACCTCAGTCTTAAATCTCAGGTTTATGCGAAATGCTAAGATGGGTGATGATATATTCAATCCTGAGTCAGGCTGTTTTTGGGATATCTCGCAGGATCTGGTTGGCGGCATATTGGGTGGAGATGTTGACTATTACAAGCCAACAATAGATACCACCTATTATGTTCCCAGCTGGTGGAAATTTGTTCTGGCTGTTCACAGCCGTTTTGGAATTATTACTAAATTAAAGGGTAATGACACATCACCTGATTATGAAAAATTTAGGATTGGTGGACATTATTCTATTCGCGGTTATGAAGAAAGAAGTATTTGTTCTCAGGATATAAATGGAAAACAAGAAGGAGGAGAGGCGGTTTTTGTAGGGAATATTGAATATCGTTTTCCTATTGCACCCAAACAACTCTATGGAGTATTGTTTGCTGACTGCGGTAATGTCTGGAAAAAGACTTCTGATTTTGATTTCTCTGAGCTAAAATATGGGGCAGGATTGGGGATAAGGATTAATAGTCCCATAGGTCCTATCCGCATGGATTATGCCTGGAGATTGAGTGATGCACCAGGGCAGGTAAAGAATGATACCAAGATTCATTTTGGTATGGGCCCGTCGTTTTAGGGAAGAGGTCAGATATAAATTCACCACTTAAGACACAGAGAAAGAAAATGGAGAAAAGAGAGAATCGCTGGTAATCCCCTCTTTGAGAGGGGGTAGTGGGTGAAAATTGCCTCCTTATAGACAGCTTGTTTCAGTGATATCTCCGTGCCTTTAGTGGTAATTAAATTTCAAGGAGGCAAGTGAGAATGTTAAGAAGGTGTTTGTTGGTAATGGTAAGTGCTATGTTTTTGACCTGTTTTGCAGGTTATGTAAAAGCTGAGGTCAATATCGGTCTGGTCGATACAAAGAGTGTGTTTGAAAATCATCCTAAGGCAAAAACAGCCAGGGAATCCATGGAGCAGGATATAGCCAAATTTCAGGATACATTTCAGGCAAAACAAGAAGAGATCAAGGCATTAAAAGAGAAATTAGATTCAACTGCTCTTCTGTTGTCTGATGAGGAAAAGGAAAAACAAAAGAAGGTAATCAATGATAAGATAGCTGATATCATGAACTATAAGGAAGATGTGAGTGCAGAGATAGAGGCTAATGAGCAGCGATTAACAAAGGAAATCGTTGATGATATTTATGCTGCTATATCTGAAATTGCTAAGAACAAAAATCTTCAGCTGGTCATAGAAAAGGGCAGCACTCTTTATGCTGCCACCGGGTTGGATTTAACCAATGATGTCATGGAGATGATTGAGAAGGAGAATCAAAAGTCAGGAAGCAAGAGTTTGGAGAAGAATTAGTGATTAAGCCATCAAGCAGGGAACGGTCGCGACCGTTCCCTACTCTGTCAGAAATAGCAAGATTGGTTGAGGGGGAATTGCTTGGCAATGCAGATTCTTCTATTGAAATATCTGGTGTAATTGGTCTGGATGAGGCAGTAATACCCTCTGGCAAGGGGCAGATAGTTGTTGTTGTTAACCCCAAACACCTGAATCAGACAATCTATGCCTCAGCCGTTATCCTCCCTGAAGGGGTAAAGGAATCTGCCTTACCACTTCTTCCCGGGGGTGAAGGCACAATACCAGCTATTCGAGTCAAGAACCCGAGGCTGGCATTATCCCTGCTGCTTAACCTGTTTTACCCTCAAGAAAAATCCACACCCAGTATTCATCCATCAAGTATTATTGCCGAAGATGCCCAATTGGGCAGGGATGTAACCATCTATCCGCATGTGGTTGTTGACAAAGGGGCAATAATTGGCGGCAATGCAATACTTTATCCATTTGTATATGTTGGCAAAGCGGCCCAGATTGGGGATGAGGCAGTCATCCATAGCAATGTAACCCTATATAAAAATACCATCATTGGCAGGAAGGTGATTATTCATTCCGGATGTATTATTGGTGCAGATGGTTTTGGTTATGTCAAGGTAGACGAAAGACACCATAAGATTCCGCAGACAGGAAATGTTATTATTGAGGATGGGGTTGAGATAGGAGCAAATACGACCATAGACAGGGCAACGATTGGCTCAACTATTATTGGAAGCGGGACAAAGATTGATAACTTAGTTCAGATTGGGCATAATGTTAAGATTGGAAAAAATTGTATCTTAGTTGCTCAATCAGCTATTGGCGGGAGTGCAATAATAGAGGATGGGGTGATTATCGCTGGAAAAGGAGCGGTTTCAGACCATGTTATTATTGGACATCACTCTATTATTGGGGCAAAATCTGGTGTAATGAAGGATATTCCCCCTAAAAGCATGGTCTCTGGATTTCCTGCCCGGCCATATCGGGATGAATTGAAACAAAAGGCATATATAGAAAAGCTGCCAGGGTTGTTTAAGGAGATGAAGGCAAAGAACCCCTCGACTGACATGGAAAATAGCGACGAGGGGACATGACAGACAGCTGGTTAGTTAGAAAATATCCGTGGCAACAAAAGTTTCCAGTCAGCAATAAAAGTTGCCAGCAATAAAAACCCTCGTAAAAACAGGGTTTTTATCCTTGTCTGTAAAGCAATGTAGAACAAATAAGGCAAAAAAGTGAACAAAACAAGTGAAAATAAATCAATAGCCAAATCTGTCAGTATCGTTAGCGGGGCAACCATGCTTTCGAGAATTTTGGGATTAATAAGGGAACAGGTCTTTGCCTTTTTCTTTGGAGCATCTGCAGTAAACGATGCCTTTGTGGCTGCCTTCAGGATTCCAAACCTCTTGCGGGATATGTTCGCGGAGGGTGCCCTTTCCTCTGCCTTTGTTCCGGTGTTTACAGATTGCATGAAAAAGCGTTCCCTTCAAGATGCTTTTAGAATGGCAAACCTGGCCATCAATGCCTTACTGCTTATTCTTTCTCTTATTACGATTCTGGGAATAGTATTTGCTCCAAATATTGTCAGCCTGATTGCTCCAGGGTTTGCAGAAACACCCGGAAAAACCCAGCTAACCATCACCCTCACTCGAATCATGTTCCCTTTTCTGATCATGGTAAGCATCTCTGCCCTGATTATGGGAGCATTAAACTCCTTACACCATTTTACTGTCTCTGCACTTGCTCCAGCAACTTTTAACATTTGCATGATTGGAGCGGGGTTTATTATCTGTCCCTTTCTTAAAGAGCCAATTATAGGCATGGCCATTGGGGCGTTATTGGGTGGAATGACACAGCTTTTTGTTCAGGTTCCTTCATTGATAAAGGCAGGATTTCGATATACATTTCAGATTAGCTTCAAGGATGAAGGGGTAAGAAGGATCATCAAGATTATGGCTCCTGCTGCTATTGGTCTGGCAGCCATGCAGATAAATATTTTTATCAACACATTATTGGCTTCACTCCTGCATGACGGCAGCGTTTCGTACCTGAACTACAGCTTTAGGCTGATGTATCTCCCTTTGGGGGTATTTGGAGTAGCCATAGGTACGGTAAGCCTGCCCACGATTGCTGCCTGTGTTTCAAAGGGTGATATTGCGGGTATAAAAAACACCATAGCCTTTTGTTTTAGGCTGCTCTTTCTTTTAACCATTCCATCAACCATAGGCTTGATAGTTTTGAGTGAGCCAATCATTGGCTTGATCTATGAGCATGGAGAATTTCATCGACAGGATACCATAGCCACAGCTCATGCCCTTATCTGCTATGCGGTTGGTCTTTTCCCCTATGCTGCCTTAAAGATACTTGTTCCTACCTTTTATTCATTAAAGGATACAAAAACACCGGTTAAAATCAGTATTGGCTGTGTATTTATAAACATTATCCTCAATCTTATCCTGATGAGATTTATGTCGCACATGGGACTGGCATTGGCTACATCCATCTCTGCCGGGGTGAACATGGGGTTTTTATTAATCATTCTCAGAAAAAGAATAAAAACCATGGATAATACCCTTGCCCCTTTTTCTTTCCATAGCATCCTTCAATCCTCTTATTGTCGGATATTAATTGCCTCAGGAATAATGGGTATTGCCTGCTGGTATATCAATATAAACCTTGATGGTTATGCTGCCCAAACAATTTGTGGAGTCCTTGCAGGAGGCATAATCTTTGTAGGCATGTGTAAACTGCTAAGGGTAGAGGAGATTGAATCGGTTTTAAATATGAGAAAGTTGAAACAATAATACTGTAGATATGGCTTTAACTGCTATGCAACGCTCACATTCGTCAGGCTGTGTAAAAAGTCAAAATTCATGAGCAAGCACCACAATATATTGAT
>JASEHA010000138.1 GCA_030018795.1 bacterium | reverse complement strand
CATGCAATAGTTATACGACAGATTAAGGTTAACACGACAATAGAAGCCTATCCTGCAGTAATTCTGGCTTCTGACTTTTGAATTCTTCATTTGTAATTACTTTATTATCACAATCTTCCCCACTTTTTTCCTATATTCGTCATCAATCACTACAAAAAAATATACCCCGGACGAGATATTCTCATCTACTACAGCCCATCTCCATTCTGTGTCTGCATGTTCCTGCTGGCGAATAAGGTCTCCGGCCAGATCATATATCAGGATAAGGCTGTCTTCTGTCAATCCCTTGAAGATAATATGGGTATCACCGGATGCCTGTTTGAAGGGAACAGGATAAACCGATAGTGCCTCAAGGTTTGGTTGAGCCTCATGAATGGTCAGGGTATATGTTCCGGGAGCAGGAATGGCAAACCATACCCGCTGATTGATCGGGTCAAATCGATGCTGTATTGGAATATACCGCCATTCATCATTATCAAGTTGATAAAGCCGAATACTCTTTTTCGCATCAAGACTGTCCTGACAGAAAACAGACATGGTTGCCGGAGCATCAAATCCTGCTGCTAACGGCTTCTTATCCCCATCAACCAGACTTACCCCGATACTCATCATTTGTTTTATCCATGGATATTGATGAAGCTTAATATCTGCCATTTCAATATGAATGGATGAGGCATCAGGGGTAATCAAGGGATAATAGTCTGTGCCTTTCATAGCACCTGCATCAAACGTGACCGTAATAGAGCCAGTCGTAGAGACACCAATATCATCGTCAATCAGGGCAGAAAACTGGTTGCTTGTCCCTGATAATCCTGGAGATGTAGCGGTAATGTTCAAGCCAAGCATGAGGTTATTTATGGTTATTGTGCCGTTCCATAAGCCATTGATGAATACCCCTGTGTGTTGAGGCATGATGCTGCCGGTAGAATCTGAAAGCTTAACGCTATCAACAAAGGTATCAACAAGATTATGGTAACGGTCATGGGCAGTAATGCTTATAGGGAATCCATTGCCAGCTATTTGATGGGGGATATGACCAAACTCAAAGTGGTCAACTACCCTTGAGATGATGCGAATGGTTGCTGTGGCACGCTCTCCATTACTCAAGGCAATCAAGCTCAATGTGCCAGTCCTTGTGCCTGCAGTAAATATACCTGCATCCATGCTTCCTGAGGCAGACGGTACTATCATCCATGAAAATAATGCCTCAGCGATATGATTGTTGTATTGGTCATATGCTATGGCTGTAATAGTAGTTGTTTGACAGACCATTACCTCCTGATAGTTGGGGATAATCTCAATCCATGATACCTTTGCTGGCAAGACATCAAACGGGTTGCTTATGCCTGTTTTGCCGTCTTGTTCCTCTGCTCTGATGGTTGTGCCACATGTTGCCATGGTAATGTTTACTGTGCCTGTCCACGTTCCAGCCATAAAATTGGCGAGGGTATTGATAGCATCACTCAATATTACCTGCCCATTATAATTATTGATGATATTCCCACCCTTGTCCATGGCAGTGATGGTTATGGCAAATTCCTTGCCTGCCTGTTGATTGCTGATATGTTCAAAACAGAAATACCCCAGTTCACCAGGGGTAATGGTTACTGTGGCATAGCCTGAAACATCATTACTTGAGGCAGTTATCCTGCCATCCATGATAAATTTTCCGGCTGTCAGGATGGTTTTGGTACCAGACAGGGATGAGATATCCCCTAATCCATTGTCAACTGTCCAATCAAACAATATTCCTGACAGATGATTATTGTATTGGTCATACCCTCTGGCAAAAAATACCTGCTGTGTTTGTGCCTGTACCCTAACAATATTTGGCTCAATTACGATATGGTGCAGCCTGCCAGGGATGATGGTTATCTTAGCATATCCAGTGATTGTCCCCAGAGAGGCGATGATAGTCGTTGTGCCTGGCACTGTCCCTGCTATGAATCTGGTGGATGAGCCTGCTACTGTGCTAAGGCTTCCATGTTGTGAATCTATCTGCCAGTTATACTCAAGTGAAGGAATAGGATTATTGTATTGATCATACCCTGAAGCTGTAAGCTCCACACTACTTCCCACCTCAACACTTGATGTCCCTGGTATAATGACAATGTGGTGCAATTCACCTGGGATGATGTTTATCATAGCCGTAGCTGTCATACCCTCTGTCAGTGATGCTGCTGGACAACTAACCACAATCGTCTCTGTTCCCAATTGTCCTGCAGCAGTAAAGGTATTGCTTGTACCTGTAACCTGAAACAGTGTTCCCATCCCTGCTGACAAATTCCATCGGTACTCTATTTCAGGTATCTTCTGCCATGATCGATCATAAGCCTGAGCAGTAAAGCTGCATGTCTCACCTGCTCGAACAGTTGCCTGCCGGGGCAATAGCTCAAGCCTGTAGAGCGTTCCTACATTAATTGTTATCTGAGATGTGGCTTGCGGCATAGATGTAGAGGATGCAATCGCAGTTACTGTAGCCATTCCAGACATGGCCGGAGCAATGTAGGTTGAGGCAGCTATCCCATTGATAGTATATGATATTGCCGGACTAACCATCCCATTGTCTGTTTGCCAGATTACTTGAGTCCCATCACATACCTTTTTCCCGTTTTTGTCTGTAACCTCGGCTGTAAGGAGATGTGTTTCAAAGATAGACAGGGAATATGTTCCTGGCAAGACAGAGACACTGAATGCCTCATCAGGCATCTTCTCCAATTGGAAATCGACATGATTGGTGATACTGCCCAGCACAATTAAGACATCGGTCTTAGTTGCCGGGAAAAATCCATCAGCTGAGACAGAAACAGTATGGCTTGCAGGGACAAGCAAAATAATCTTGTAGCTTCCATCAGGTTTGGAGACAGCTGTTCCATTAGCAGAGGTATTCAGGCTTGCCTGAACCCTTGCCCCAGATACTGGCAGCCCTTGAGTATCAGTAATCATACCCATAACCACCCCTCGATTACCATCTGTAAATTCTGGCAACTGTGCCCGCCAGGTGTTATGGGTGAGCCATGGGCAAAGGTCTGTTGTCGGTAAAAGCTCTGCATCAATATTGGTCATGTAGTAAGAGACTTGATTCCATACCTTACGGCAGTTTTTCCAACAGGCATCATCACCCAGGACAATCAGCTTTCCCCTGTATGTGGCATCGCTGCTTTCACCTGAGGGGACAAGGATCTCAGCATGACCATCATTATCAACATCAGCAACGATAGGCGACATGCTGGCAAAGTCAATATTTATATCCAGCTTAGCAATTACCTTGCCTCCTCTGGCGTCTATGAGAACAATTGCCTTTTTTTGTGACATGCCTACTATTTCCATGAGTCCATCATTATCAAGGTCAGTAATTACCATATCCCCATTTTTCCATTTTCCCCCCATGTTGAGATCCTCTGTTTTCCACAACAGGCTGCCATCCTCTCCGTTGAGAGCACAAATGTATTTATTTTCAACAGGCAGGACTATCTCTGGTTTTCCATCTCCATCAATATCAGCTATACCAGGTCCTGCAGCATCAAGGCTATATGGACACGACCAGAAAATCTTGCCATCGTATCGGTATGCCTGCACCAGACCAACATAGCCGATAACCACTATCTCTGGTTTTTTATCCCCATCAAGGTCAGCAATGGCAAAATCACACCCTTCAGTCTGCCACCATAGGCTGCCATCATTTCGATACACCCCAAAATGATTGGTTGAAGCAATGATTACCTCAGATTTGCCATCGTTATCAAGGTCTACAACCGCGGTCTTACCGCAATATCCTGTCAGATTGCCAGAGAATTCCTTGTGCCACAACTCTTTTCCATCCTTGCCGCTTATGACCCAGAGGCTTCCATCGCAGGCATTGATAACCACATCACAACATCCGTCGCCATTAACATCCCCAAGGCTTGGATCTCGCTGATACAGGGCATCAGTGTGTAATTGTGTCCTGTTGTTGGGTATACGTGTTGCCCAACGAATAGTTGCATCAGGATTTATAGCAGACAGTGTGCCGCTGTTTTGGACCTGATTATAGGTATAGACAGCTATCTCAGGCAAGCCGTCGTTGTTCAAATCTCCAAGGCTGACGCCAAGGCAATTGCCGTCTGTGGATTTGATCCAGACTTCCTCTACCTGATTATCAGCATGTTTCTTAAACACATATAGGTGGCTTGAGGTAGCAAATCCGTAAATATTGATTCCGCCAAAGACTATCTCTGGATGTCCATCACCATTCAGGTCGCCTACTACCGGGGTAGTAGGTATTTCGTTTGCAAAGCAAGAAAGGGTTGCTTCAACGATGATGGTAATCTTTTGGGTAGAAAATGACCATATCTGCCTGCTCCATGTTTTATTGCCGTTTTTATCAACAGCATATACCTTCCAGTAGTATGTTGAATTAGAGTCAAGGTCAACACTGGGGATATATCTGCTTGAAGACAATCCAGTCACCTCTGTTTTGGAAGCAAAATCTGCATCCTTTGCATACCATAGGGTATATGACACAACGTCGTTTGTATCAATATCAATTGTATCCTCCCAGTCAAACTCAGGTTTAAGCACGCCGATAACAGCAGCATCTATTGGGAATATGAGAGAAAATGGGGCAGGTGCATGGTTGTATGTCTCAATGGTCAGGGTATCTATAGCATAATTACTGATATTGCCAGCAGAATCTACTGCCCTTACCCTAAAGGTATATGTTCCATCAGGAAGTGCAGTTGGCACAGTAAAGGTAAAATCCTCTTCAGGCTCATCAAATACCCCATCTAATGCCGTAGCAGATGACCATGCGTCGTTGTTTATTATCTGGTATTCGACATGCGAGATGGTGTTAATGGTTATATCATGAAGGGGTGGGGTTTCCTGTGGGTTTTTATTGGGCACAGCCGTTACCATGGCATGACCAGTATATGTTGGCAACTGGTTTGATGTTGGGTCAGGGGAGTATGGTGTCAGGGAAACCTGAGGCAATGAGTCAAGCACATCGATAATATTATCATTATCCGTATCCCACAGCCCAACCTGTCCACGTGTATGGCAACATACCTGATGATTGGCAAATGGAGAGGTAAGCCCTTTCATGATGCATGGAACGCTTGCAGGATTGCTTGCATGGTTGCTATTGATTACATTCAAATACCCGCTGCGTTCGGTTTTTGACGATGCTCCCAAGTATTCATCCAAGGCATAAAAGATATGTCCTGTTTCATGAGCACAGACAGAATCCATGTTATCAATCCCATAGTTCTGATTATCATAGGTCATAACCATAAATGGCCCGCCCAGATAGGCAAAGGCAAAACCTTTATCAGGGAAACACCCATCCTTATCATTGCTTGAATCAGCTACAAATATGGTAAAAGCCCAGTGTGTGCCAAGCATATCTCGAATATCATTGTTATAATCAAACACATAATAAAAGTAATCCATGACAATACCCTGACCAGGATCCTTGTAACCAATAGCGTTCATTACCTGCTTAATCCATGTCCCTTCATTGCTGGCAGTAATTGGTTCAGTGGCTATTTTTACACTCTGAGTGCCATCAAATGGGGTATGGATATCGTAATAAAAGGAGAGCTGGCTGGCTGGTTCAATATCTGCCCACCAATTCATGGCTGCCTGTATCTCACTGATGACATTATTCACCTCATCCATTGTCCAGTTTTCTATATTTCCGTTGCTTTCAGGCAGGATAATCCCTACAGCTATCTTACCAGCCATATAGACAGAAGTATCATAAAAGGCACCACCATATGGTGGTGCCTTCAGGTAAGGGGCAGCTGTCAATGGCTGCTGTTTTTTTAAGATTCGGCAATCGTTTGAGGGGGGAGGCAGTTCTTCGGTAGATAATATTGGTGCTTTTGGCGGAGGGACAGAAGGGACAAAAGAGTCAAACTGAGCATTCCATATTCTTATGCCTATAGATGATGTGCGGGGCACGCTCTGGATGACATCATCAGGCACTCTGCCCTGATAGTAGCACAAGCATCCCTGCCTGTGGTTATCTTCCTCATGCAGAGACGCAGAGACAGGGTAGATGGATGAGACTGCCGAGATAGACGAGATAGGCAAAACGGACGAAAAATCTCCAATCACCACACAGGGCGGAAAGACATGGGTTATCCTTGCCCCCTTTGCCTCAAGTCTGGCAATGCAATCCCTCATTTCAGGGATATCCTTACTGTTCAGGATCATCAGATTGGACGAGGCAATGGCAATGCCTGGCAGCATGCAGAACGCAATAATGATAATAGCCGTCTTGATAGTTAATTCTTGATACCTTTCCCTTTTCATAGGTAATATATTACATTATTTTTCAGGAATTTGCAATATAAATTTGTAATGCAGGGTAATAGCCACAAGCAGGATGCTTGTGATACTAAAGTAACTCAAGCTTCCAGCTTGACAGATAGGAGATACCACAATACCTACGGTTCGACCAATCA
>JASEHA010000137.1 GCA_030018795.1 bacterium | reverse complement strand
TCTCTCCCTTGATATTGATGGGGCTGATATCTTGAAGGTATTACGGGAAATATCCCTTCAAGGAGGGATAAATATTGTGGCTGATAGGTCTGTCTCTGGACTGGTATCTTCTCACCTGGCTAATACACCGGTGGAATTGGGCTTAAGGGCATTACTCGAGGCAAATGGTTTTACCTGTGAAAAAATAAGCGGGATATTTTATATAGGTGTGGCCAGAGGCAAGAAAACCTTTTCTATCATGGTTGATGAAGGAGCCCCTCTGGCGGAGGGAGCCCCTCTGCCTGATAAACTTTTTACGGTTGATGTTGCAGATGCTGAACTGGGTGAGGTTATCCGGGCACTTGCCCTTCAGGGCGGGGTGGATATTGTTACCTGCGATTATGTCCGGGGACAGGTAAATGCTCATATTTCTAAGACACCATTTGAGAAGGTATTAGCCCTTATTCTGGAGGGAACAAATTATACCTTTAGCAAGATAAATAATATCTACATCATTGGCGAGGGTGTTTCCCTGCGTCCAGGTGCATTAACCTTTGTTGCCACAGAGGTGATAAAAATTAATTGGATTGAGGCAAATGAGGTGCTAACCATTCTGCCATCTGTGTTCCCAAGGGATAATATCCGGCTGCTGAAGGACCAGAATGCTATTGTGGTTATTGGTACCAGACAACTTATTGATAAGGTTTCAGAATTTGTTAAGCAAATAGATAAGCCTTCTCCACAAATTATGATTGAGGTATTGGTGGTAGAATTCAAGAAAAATATCGGCAATTCCCTTGGGATTACAGAGATAGGTGTTAAGGAGAATGATCATATGAATGTAAGCCTGTTTCCTGGTGCAGTAGAACCCTTAGTGCTGACCTATGATGTTGCCAATGTAATAAAAGATAGGTTTTTTACCAGATTAGAGGCGTTAATTATGGAAAAAAAGGCAACTGTGAGGGCAAACCCGAGGATTGCAACCTTGAATGGACATGAGGCAAGCATTAGCGTGCTTACCAAGGATAGGTATCGTGAGTTTGCTAAGAGCATTGAGGCAGATAAGATGCTGCCTGTAAGTGGACAGCAGACCGTTGAATCAGGGATACGATTAAGGATAAAGCCATGGGTTAGTGCCTCTAATGAGATAAATGTGGATATTTCACCAGAGATAAGCAATACTACCGGGATGTTAAGTGCAGACAGCCTGCCCCAAACCTCTGAACGCAAGGTTCAAACTACCATTCGGGTCAAGGATGGAGAGACAATCATTATTGGTGGTTTAATCCAGACTCAAAACTCTTTTATGGAAAAACGAATCCCTTTTGTCAGCCGCATTCCCTTGATTGGCAGGGTGTTTAAGTGGAAAAGCGATGAGCAGCAGCAATCAGAGCTTGTTGTCTATATTACCCCGCATCTTTTGCCACTTGAAAGCAAGGAATAATTGCAACTATTGCCGCATTAATTCTCAAGACCAATCAAGGTCAGGGGGACCCCGCCCCTACTCCCCATTAATCACTGACACAGCACATATTTTTTGCAAGCACTGCAAGATTCTCTTGCAGGGCAAATCAATTTTTATTGAGTATAATTGCAAAAATATGCAAAATAACCCTTGCTTTTTTTGAAAAATAGGTGTATATTAATTAATAAAAGTACTCCTTGTCAGCATAGTTTGTCCCATCTTATTTTTATCCTCAGGAGGTCATACTCATGAAATACATGAAATATTTATTGCTCAAATCATTTCTCATCTCTTTCTTGATTCTTTATTCCTATCCTGTCTTTTCTGAAGAACCATTAGAATTACTGCTCTTTGATGAGGCTGAAATGGTCGTAACTGCTGCAAAACGCGAGCAAAAGATTATTGAAGCACCCTGTACCATCAGGGTAATAACCAGAAAAGAGATTGAAGCCTGGGGATGTAGAAACCTTGATGAGCTTCTCAGGTTGCAGCATGATGTTACTATTGCTAATAATGGGGTTTTCACCATCACCAGCTTGCGAGGCTGTGGCGGCACATCCGGAAGTGAAAGGATATTGTTTTTATTGGATGGAAGGCCATTAAATGCTGCAATCCTCGGAAGTGTTGAACCAATATTATTTGGGCTGGATAATGTTGAACAGATAGAAATCCTTCATGGACCTGGTTCGGCCATGTATGGTGCTAATGCCTTTGGCGGGGTGATCAATATCATTACCCGTTCTGCAAACAAGAAGTCCTTATCAATGACAACCTCAATTGGACTAAACAAAATGATAGATGAGACAAAGTCTCCGGCAAAAAAAACCTCTGGCGATTCAAGATATTGTCAGATATACTACGAGAATGAAATAAAGGATAAGATGTCGTTATTCTTAGCTGCAAGTCATCTGGATAAAGATGTTGCCATGGTTAATGCTGATGTAAAACATGATAGTATTGCAACAAAACTCAAGGTTCCAATCAATGATTCTTCAAACATTACATTTTATACAGGCATGTCTGATGGAAGGATCAGGATTGCTCAATACTTGAATATTGGCATGGTTGACATAGTAAATCAATATTTAGATGTGCTGTATCATAGTGCTATTAACCTGGTTTCTGATATATCCATCCGAGCTTATAGCGGGATTACAGACATAAATTTTCAACTGCCTACTACCCGAATAATATCTCCAACTGCAACAACCACAAGCATAGAATATCCATGTTATCCTGAATCAGCAAGTGGTCTTGAGATTCAACACAACTGGCTGATAAATGAACAAAACTTTTTTATCTGGGGACTTGACCTTCGTCGAGCGGTTGGGGAATTGCCAAAATATAGTACTTTTACTACAGTTGCGTTTTCAAGTCCAGCAGGAACGCAAACCATTAATGTATATAATAATAGTATCAATGAAAGATATACCGGCAATACAAGTGCCTTATATATTCAGGATGAGTTTAAGCCAAACAATCAATTAACACTAACCATGGGAGCACGGTATGACAAGTACAGCATTTATGGCTCAATGCTAAGCCCTCGTCTGGGCATGGTTTATAACCTTAAAAATCATCCCACGGTTTTCAAGGCCTCTGTTGGCAAGGCATTTCGTTCGCCAGATTTTTCTGAGCTTTATAATCAGCAATATTTTCTCGCTGTCCTGGTTCAAAAACAAGAGGGTAAGGAATTGATACCAGAGGAGATAACCTCATACGAGGCAGCGGTTTTTCATCAATTAAATAAAAAGACAATAGGCAGGATAACTATATTCAAGAACAAGATGGAACATCTTATTGATTTTCCTTTTACTGCAGCTGTCTTTACAGGAACAAAGACTACACCTATTAAAAGAGAGTATTTCAATCAGTCGTCAGCTGAAACAAAGGGGCTGGAAATAGGGCTGGAAAAGAGATTGACAGATAATCTTTTTGCATCACTTTTTTATACACGATTGAATATTGATGACAATAATAATCCTTATATCCCCAAGGATAAGATTAGCTTGAAGCTAAATTATAATCCTGCTGATAATCTGGAAATGGGTTTAAATGGAACAAAGATAGGAGAAAGGCGTTCCATAATTGCTACTGTCCTACCATCCTATTTTATGCTGGATTCCTATCTTAGATTGAGGCTGAGCGATACGGCATCCCTATCTGTAATTGGACAAAACCTGCTTGATGAAGACTATGAAGAAGGGCCGGATTTTATGACCACACGAAGACAGTCGGTGCAGATAAGAGTAGGGTGTGAATTGTGAAAGAAGCAGTTAGCAGTTAGCTTGTCCCCATCTGGCTAATTGCTCCATTGTTCACTACATTGAGGTAAAAAACATGAAATTACATTTGCGGTTAACATTCTTGCTAATAAGCCTGTTTTGTCTGGTCTCTGATGTTTGCACAGCAGAGACAAGGATAGCCATAGTTATCTCCAGACAGATACAGCCATACATGACTGTTGTCCATGAGATTAAGACAGGAATAGATGCTGTCTGTTATGAATACAACCTGAATGGAGACAAAAAAAATATTCGGAAAATTATCCATGAGATTTTGTCCAAAAAACCTGATATTATTGTGGCTGTTGGAACAGAGGCTGCTGAGGGCTGTTCAAACAATACCATGGGTATACCAACAGTCTTTACCATGGTATTGAATCCATACATCCTCAATCTTAATATGAGCGGTGTGGCTATGGATGTCTCGGATAGGGAACAGATGCAAATCTTGCAAAAGATATTGCCAAAGGCTAAAAAGATAGGTGTTATCTATAACCCGCAAGTCTCTTCTTCCTTGATCGCTGCTGCCAAAAAAAACCAGGGGAATATCTCCCTCATTGCATCCCCGGTCAGCTCTGTGTCACAAATTATGCCTGTCTTAAAAAACATCCTTAACCAGCAGATAGATGCTTTCTGGCTTATTCCTGACCCAATAGTTGCCAGTCAATCAATGGCAAAATATATATTAGAGACAACATTAAAGGCCAATGTCCCGGTTATTGCCCCATCATCGTCATTTGTTAAAAACGGAGCGTTATTTTCAGTTTCAGCTGCATATGATAAGATTGGCAAACAAACGGTTAGACTTATTCATCGAATATTAAGTAGGGGTGTGTCCAGGGTATCCATAGAAGAGACAGAGTATCCAGTTTTAACCATTAATCTTAAAGCTGCTGAATTGATGAATATTGTTATTCCTAATCAGGTATTGGACTTGGCAGATGAAGTTGTGAGATAGTGAGTAGTAAACGGTATTCCACAGCATCTGTTTACTGCTTACCACTTACCTGAAAAGAAGGGCATCATGTTTCTGCGACCTACCATCGGATTTAAGCTTATAGCCTCAGTTAGCCTCATGGTGATCAGCCTTGCTGTGATTTTGAGCAGCTTTTTTGTCCACAATCAAAAGTTAATCATCGAGAATGAGCTCCGTAATCAAGGCTTGTCCTTGTCTAAAAATCTGGCTTATAATAGTGAGTATGGGCTGCTTTTCAAGAATAAGGAGATGCTTGATAGGCTTAGTCGGGATATGATTAAAAATAATGATATAGCCTATGCAGCTATTTGTGACTTAAATGGCAAAATTATCTCTTATTCTGCCAATTCAACCCTGTGGATAGATTTCCCCAGGGCTATTAAAACCTCTCATGCATCTGTCAATCAATACTCTTATAAGGGGAAAGGGGTTTATGATATTGCTACCCCTGTCTATACCATAAAGGATGTCCATAAGGGTGAAGGGTTAATCTTTGACAGCAAGGATAATAATATTAGTCAAACAAAGCAGGAAGACATTGGATTTGTCCGCATAGGGATATTGCTTGAGAACAAAGAGAAAGCTGTGAAAACCATGCAGATAATTGCCTTTTTTATTTCTTTCTTAGTTATATCTGGTGGGATACTATGGACAGTATTGTTAACCAGAAGAATTACCATTCCAATAAAGCAATTGGTTAGGATGACCACAATGGTAGCTGCAGGGGATTATTCGTGTTATTATGTAAATGGAAAGACAAGGCGTGATGAGATTGGAGACCTTACCACTGCCTTTAATACAATGACCAAAGAATTAGCTGCATCAGCCATGCAGATAGAGGATTATACCAAAAACCTTAAAAATATGGTCGAGGTTCGCACCTCTGAACTAAAGGATGCAAATGAACGGTTAAAAAAGCTTGACGAGCTAAAAACCAATTTTCTCTCAATAGCAACCCATGAGATAAGAACGCCACTGGCCTCTATTTCTGCTTTTTGTGAACTATTGATTAATAATCCTGATGAGGATGTAAACGTTAAAAACGAATTCTTAGGAATTATACAACAGGAAATCGAAAGGCTAACCCGTCTGATTAATGATATCCTTGACCTCTCTAAGATAGAGGCAGGGAAAACAACATGGCACATAGAGGATGTCTCGATGATAAATGTTGTTAAGGCTGCGATTGAGTCGATGAAGGGGTATGTTGCTCAACAAGGGATACTGCTTGAGGTGGATGTCCCGGCACATCTTCCAAACATCGCTGCTGATCATGATAAATTGATTCAGGTAGTGGTTAATCTTTTGAACAATGCCCTTAAATTTACACATAAATGTGGAAGGATAGGGGTCAGGATATGGGAAACCACACCGCTGCCAGAGGTGCTGCCTCTGCCAGAGGGGCTCCCTCCGCCAGCGGGGCTCCCGCTTCGGGCTGAGGTTATTACCGCTATCTTTAATACTGGTCATGGCATCCCGGCAGAACAGCTTGACAGAGTCTTTGAAAAGTTCTGCCAGGTAGGAAATATCCCTACAAAGACAAAAGGCACAGGGCTTGGACTGACCATCTGCAAGGAGATTATCGAACACCTTGGCGGCAGGATATGGGTAGAAAGCGAGATTGATGATAAGACAACCTTTTTCTTTAGCTTGCCAGTGAAATAGAAAGGGTATCTCCCACAATTACAACCGCATCTTCTTCAACAAACATGAGATCTACTGTCATGTCAACCTTAATCTGTCACATAACCAGGGCAAACGCATCTAAATTTTCATTCTCAGACGAATTATGCATCAGATATAA
>JASEHA010000136.1 GCA_030018795.1 bacterium | reverse complement strand
TCCAACTTTTCCATTTTCCCTTCATTACACCCATGAATTTGAATTTTGCTTTATCGAATATTCAGTTTTAATGTCAGCAATTTTTGGGTGATGAGAGCGTTGACTTGTTGCTATTTAGACAAGCCTATTGTGGCAAGAATACCTTTCCTATATCTTCGGTTGTCTTTTTAAATGATTCCTCTGGGGTGGATTTCTGCATTAGCACATCCCTGATGCATCCCTGCATAACCAGAGATATTTCAGGATAATGTAAGGTTATAGGGCGAGGCTGGAACTGTATAAAGGCAGGATAAAATTCAGAAATAATCGGCATATTTTTCTGAAGCTGAATGTCATTATAAAGCCCTATTCTGGATGGGTTCTTGTTTATAGAAATTAATCGTTTCTTTTGAACATATTCAGAGGTTAAAAATTCTATTAACAGCCAGGCCTCTTTTTCACATTTAGAGTGTTTATTAATAGATAGTACCTCAGCTTGCAAACAAGAGGCACTCTTTTTCTCATTATCAATAAAGCAAGGCATAGGGGCAATGCCTATCTTATCCTTCAGGGAAGGGTTGCTGAACATAGATTGTCCAGAATGCGACCACCCCCTTAAAAAAACAGCATTTCCAGAGATAAAGGTATTTATGGCAACAGTATCATCCATGGCAAGGACAGACTGCGGAGAAATGCCATGCTTATAAATTAAATCAGTCATCATTTGTAACGCTTCTCTTCCCCAGAGGCTATTAACAAGAACCTCACTTCCAGCAAGCAGAATGCCATCATTTCCCCATAAAAATTCCAAAAAGGTACAAACCATGTCTTCGCTGTTTTTCCCTGGCCAGATAAAGCCAGAGCACTTTTCAGCCGGGATAATAGCGTTTGCCTGATTTATTAACTCATTAAAGGTTTTTGGTGGGGATGAGAAACCATGCTTTTTCAATAAATCCTTTCGATAATAAAGGACACCACCATCTACTGACCATGGGATAGCATAAATACCATGTTGGTATATGCATCCCTTTACTGCTCCTGGTAAGAATTTATTCTTTTCCTTGAAATACCATTCGATAAAAGAAAGCCATCCATCTTTTGCCGCAAGCTGAGGGAATAACATAATATCCAGACACATAATATCTGGTGGCTCATGAAGTTTTTGTTCAAATGATTCTAAATAATATTTGTATTGAAGAGTAGGATTGGAAGGCAATTCCTGAAGAACAACATCAATTTGAGGGTTTTTATCCTCGAATTCTTTAATAAGATCATTTAATACCCTTTCTTCTGCAGCAGATACCTTGCCATAGCTAAAGACAACGTTTGTTTTTTCAGGATTCTTCCCGCATCCTGAAAAAAATATTAATCCAAGTAAGGCTGTTAATATGATATGTTTCATCAATCCTCATTCCTTTTCCCTAACAGATAAGGGCTTTGAAACATTATATTCTGTGTCTAAAGACCCTTGCTACAGAATTTTGGAAGCAGAATCACAGCAGCATCCAGAAGGGGTAGAGGCACAGCATGCTGTGCCTCTACTATCCATCTCCAAACCCTGTTTGGATAATTCCACCAGTTTAGCAAAAGCCTGTTTATCCCTTACAGCCAGGTCAGCCAATATCTTTCGATTCAATTCGGACCCCATCTTTTTCAACCCATTGATAAATTTGCTGTAAGAAAGCCCATATTCCTCTACCGCTGCATTTATCCTGATAATCCACAAGCTTCTGAACTCTCTCTTTCTTGCCTTTCTGTCTCGATAAGCATAGACCCCTGCCCGCGTAATAGCCTCTTTAGCCAGCTTATACCATCGGCTTCTTGCTCCCCAATAGCCTTTGGTAAGCTTGTGTATCTTGTTTACCTTTTTTTTATGTGCGACATTAGTTGCAACCCTTGACATCTCTATCTACTCCTTTGTGATGTAAAATACTTGCAAATCATCCATACGGCAATAAAAGCTTTACCTTTTTCACATCGCTATTATTGGCTACAGTTGTACCCCTCAATTTTCTTTTTTTACTTGGGGATTTACTGCTGAAAAGATGACCTGCATAAGCATGTTCCATCTTTACCTTTCCCTTTGCTGTAAACTTAAATCTTTTTGCCGCTGATCTATTACTCTTTATTTTTGGCATATCTTTCACCTACTTTTTAAAGTTGTTTAGGCTAAAAGACGATTAGAAAAGCAATTCCTTCCCTATCTAATCTAACAGTCTACAGCCTTTTAGTCTATTTCCCTACCCTAAATTATCCTTTAACTGGAGCAGGAGATAGTATCATAATCATCCTTCTTCCTTCTATCTTAGGCGATGATTCGACTATGGCTGAACCCTCTAATTCCTGAATCAATTGATTCATTAACTTTGTGCCAAATTGTGTATAAGCCATTTGTCTCCCTCTGAATTCGATCTTAATCATGACCTTATCCCCTGCAGATAGAAACTCCTTGACATGCTTTGTCTTAAAATCATAGTCATGTTTGTCAATGGTTGGAGACATCTTTATCTCTTTGAGATGGACTACGGTTTGGCGTTTCTTGTTTTCCTTGGTCTTTCTTGATTGTGAATACTTAAACTTGCCATAATCCATAATCTTACAAACCGGCGGTTGAGCATCAGGAGATATCTCTACAAGGTCAAGCCCTTCTTTTTCAGCCATCTCCAATGCAGCCATTACCCCCATAATCCCTGCCTGACTACCATCTGCTCCAATTACACGGATTTCTTTGGCGTAAATCTTTTCATTTATCCTTACTTGCTTAGTGCTACTGGAAATATTCCACACCCCCTTTTGATGTATAAGATGTTTAGACTAAAGGCTAAAAAGCTGTTCTCCTCCTGCCTAACAGTCTTTTAGTCTAAACACCTATCCTTATACCATATTTATGGCTAAATGTCAACATTTTTTTCTCTAATTTCTGTTGAAACAACAGAAATAAAATCTTCTATCGTCATTTGTCCCAGATCCTTACCACCCCGTTTTCTTATTGATACGGTTTTATTTTGTTCCTCATTATCCCCCAGGATTAAGACATATGGGAGTTTTTGCAGCTGAGCCTCACGTATCTTAAACCCAATCTTTTCATTTCTGGAATCCATATCACATCTTATCTGGTTAGCCCTCAATTGATTCTGAACATACTCACCGTATTGTTTATGTTTTTCTGTAATAGTAGCAACCAGCACCTGTATTGGGCTTAACCAAACAGGAAATGCCCCGGCATAATGCTCAATAAGTGCTCCCATGAACCGTTCCAGGCTTCCAAGAACCACTCGATGGATCATAACTGGTTGATGCTCCTTGCCATCCTGCCCAACATAGGTTACATTAAACCGCTCCGGCAGATTAAAGTCAACCTGAATGGTTGGTCCCTGCCATGTTCTGGACAGGGCATCCTTAAGCTTGATATCTATCTTTGGCCCATAAAAGACCCCTTCCCCGGGATCAATCTGGTATGGCAATCCCTTTTCTTTTAAGGACATTTCTAAGGCTGAGGTAGCCATGTCCCATATCTCATCTGAACCAGTATATTTTTCCGGTCTGGTCGAAAGATATATTTCATACTCTTTGAATCCAAAGGAGACAAGCGTATTAATTATAAAATCCAGCACCTGCTGTATCTCATCCTTTAACTGTTCTCTCATGCAAAAGATATGGGCATCATCCTGGGTAAATCCGCGAACCCTGAGCAAACCATGGAGCACGCCAGAGCGTTCATGCCGGTATACTGTTCCCAGCTCAAATAATCTTAACGGCAGGTCACGATAGCTTCTGGTATGGCTTTTATAGATAAGAATATGTCCTGGACAGTTCATGGGTTTTAAGACATATTCCATATTATCTACATTCATAAAATACATATTCTCACGGTAAAAGTCATAATGCCCTGATGTTTTCCACAGATCAACCCGAGCAATATTGGGTGTTACAACCTCAAGGTATTCGCGTTTGGCATGTTCAAGCCGCAAAAAGCGGCAAATCTCCTCCCTGACAATAGCACCCTTGGGATGATAATAGATAAGCCCTGGACCAGCCTCATCATATACCTGAAATATCCCTAATTCCTTGCCAAGCTTACGGTGATCCCTTTTTTTTGCCTCTTCTATCTGATACAGATATTTTTCAAGCTCTTCAGTTGTCTCAAATGCTGTACCATAGATTCTGGTAAGCATTGAATTTTTTTCATCCCCGCGCCAGTAGGCACCAGCAATGGACAGAAGCTTGAATGCCTTGATCATGCCTGTACTTTTAATATGAGGTCCCCGGCAAAGGTCAATAAAATCACCCTGCTGATAGATGCTTACCTCATCGTCAGGAATATCCTGAATAATTTCTATCTTATACCTTTCTTCTTTTTGTGAAAAGAAGTCTATCGCCTTGCTCTTCTCCATCATGGTTTGTTCAAATACAAGATTAGCCTTGATAATGGACTGCATCTTTTTTTCTATCTCAGAGAGCTGCTCTGGAGAAAGGGGAACAGGCAGGTCAAAATCATAGTAGAATCCATCGGATATGGCTGGGCCAATACCAAACTTTGTCTGTGGGAATAGCATTGATACTGCCTGAGCCATAATATGAGCTGTACTGTGCCGGAGTATTTCTAATTGTTCATTCACTATCTTATTTATCATTCCTTTCTTAATTTATGGTGGGCGGTACTGGATTCGAACCGGTGACCTTTTGCGTGTCGAGCAAACGCTCTAACCAACTGAGCTAACCGCCCATAATTAATCATTGACTGCCAATGGAGGCGACGCCCGGATTCGAACCGGGGGATAAAGGTTTTGCAGACCTCTGCCTTACCACTTGGCTACGTCGCCATAACCTTTCAATCATATAATCTTACCATACATATGTATCCTTTGTCAAGCATTTTTTTATGGGCAAATGAGATTAACTTGTGTGAGCGTCAACTACCAGTTAGCAGAAATAGTGCGAAGCTCATAGCTTCATCTAATGATGCTGAAGCATTACACTGCATGTGTATCTGTCAGCTTAAGGTTGACACGACACTAATTATTTATGCCTCCCAAATTCGCATACCCTATATATCGTGCTCTCATAGAAATTATATCGCACATATAGTAGTCTATCAATTATTTTTTTTTAGTTCATAACAATCCATAATCACACATAGTTATGAAAAATTGCTGCAAAACGCTATAAAAAAAATGGAAAAAAAGGCTTGACTTTTTTCTGAACTTGGGTATAATGGATAGTATTAAAAACTGGAGGGACCCCCATCCCATGAAAAAGGTAGCTATTGTTGCGTCCTTTTTGTGTCTTTTGCTGGTAAATTCAGCATGGGCAGAGGAAGGAATACAGGTTAGTTGCGACAGGGCTTCCTATTCTAATTATTCCTTTAATAAGTTTTTCTCTCGGGTAATGCTTCCAAATGCTTATCATCACAGAGAAAAATCTTATTGTTCGTATCCTTATAGTTACAATATGTTTATCCCCATAAAATCCAGTATTGTTGACTGGGTTGACAGATTTTATGTCTGGTTTGTTATACCAGCGGCTATCGGTGGGATAATACTGTATATGCTATGGGATATGAAGGCAGTATTGAGAAGGAAAGAAGAATAGTGAAGGAAGCCATGTATTATACTCCCAAAGAGAATGACAGGGTTACATGCCATATTTGTCCCCGTGAGTGTGTTATCAATGAGGGTAAGACAGGGATATGTCGTGGCAGGGAAAACCATAGGGGAAAGTTGTATGCCAAAACCTATGGTGAATGTTCTTCTATAGCCATGGATCCTATTGAAAAAAAGCCCCTTTATCACTTCTACCCGGGAAGTAAAATTCTTTCCATTGGGACTGTCGGTTGTAATCTTAAATGCCAATTCTGTCAGAATTGGCATATCTCTCAAGCTTCTCCTGGAAGTGTATCCACTCAAAATGTCTCCTCAGAAGAAATTGTCAAATATGCAAAAAAATACAACTCTATCGGTGTAGCTTATACCTATAATGAGCCATTCATCTGGTATGAATATGTCCTTGATACCGCAAAGATGGTAAAGGAGGCAGGGCTGAAAAATGTATTGGTAACCAATGGTTATGTCAATGAACAGCCTTTGCTTGAGTTGCTGCCATATATAGATGCGTTAAATATTGATATTAAATCCATTGAGGATGGCTTTTATCAAGAGGTATGTGGCGGTGTGAGGTTAAATCCTGTCTTGAATACAATCAGGTTAGCTAAAAAGAATGGGTGTTGGGTTGAATTAACAAACCTTGTCATACCCACATTAAACGATTCTTTTCAGCAGATAAATAATTTGATAAGCTGGATATTAGAAGAGGTTGGAGACAGCACCCCTCTTCATTTTTCCAGATATTTCCCTAATTATAAGATGAACCTTGAGCCAACCCCGATTGCAACCCTTAAGCAGATATATCATCAAGCCTCAGAACGATTGAAATATGTCTATATTGGCAATGCTCCTGAGATTAATATGGATAATACTCGATGTTCAAGTTTTTACTGGCGACCAAGCAAGCAAGTGCACCAGTCACCAGAGCACCAGTCACCAGACACCGTGAGAAACT
>JASEHA010000135.1 GCA_030018795.1 bacterium | reverse complement strand
CAATGCTCTTTTTACATGAGGCATTATGAGACAGTTGGCTTTATCGAATATTCAGGGCCAGACAAAAAATTCTTGACAAACAATAATAAGTTGTGTTATACTTACTATTCTGTTATAAGCATATTGTGAAGACTTTTAAGGAGGTATGAAATTGGGTAGCGTTATTAAAAAGAGAAGAAAAAAAATTCGCAAGCATAAGTATAAAAAACTTCTAAAGCGTACAAAGTTTCAGAGACGAAATAAGTAGTTTGTAGGGGCATGAGAAAATCGTGCTCCTATGGCTTGGGGTCAGAAATGATGAATATGTTGGAATAAATTAAGTATTGGTGTCAGAAGCAGGATTCAAAACCTGCACAGGTTACCCCTATGTCTCTTAAATATACCTGTCTGACAATTACACCATTCCAGCATGACATGATTAGTTTTAGTTTAATGGAGGTAAAAAGGATGAATGTATTCAAGACAACCTTTCTGCTTACAGGATTAACCCTTTTATTGATCTTTGTAGGCAAAACACTTGGTGGAAGTGGGGGAATGGTTATTGCCCTTGGTATGGCAATTATCATGAATATGGTTAGTTATTGGTTTTCAGACAAGATAGTTTTGGCCATGTATAGAGCCAAAGAGGTAAGCTATGCACAGTCACCAAAACTTTATCAGACAGTTACAAAGCTTACTCAACAAACAAATATGCCTATGCCTAAGGTGTACATTATTCCAGAATCAACACCAAATGCCTTTGCTACTGGCCGCAACCCACAACATGCGGCTGTAGCTGTCACTGAGGGGATTCTTCATTTGTTAAGCAATGATGAATTAGAAGGGGTTCTGGCTCATGAGCTGGCCCATGTAAAAAATAGGGATATTCTCATTAGTTCTATTGTGGCTGTAATTGCTGGTGCTATCTCTATGCTGGCCAGCATGGCTCGATGGGCAGCCATCTTTGGCGGGGGACGCAGTGATGACAGAGAAGGTGGCAGTCCGTTAGTCTTTATTGCTATGAGCATCATTGCTCCTATTGCGGCCATGCTTATTCAAATGGCTATCTCCAGAGCAAGAGAATATGAGGCAGATGCTGCTGGTGCTCAAATATGCGGACATCCCCAGTCTTTAGCCAATGCCCTAAAAAAACTTCAGATAGGGACACAAAGGGTACCTATGAATGCTACTCCAGCTACAGCACATATGTTTATTGTCAGCCCATTGATAGGTGGTGGAATCCTTTCATTGTTTTCTACACACCCACCCATGGAAAAAAGAGTGGCAAAATTAGAGGCTATGGCTCAAACAATGTTGGCCAGATAACGTGGAAATAGGAATGTGGAATGTGAGGGAGTAAGTCGTGAAAAGGCTGCAATCTTACACCAGAACAACAGGAGTAACAGATGAAACACATAGTAATTATTTGCTTTTTAATGCTATTGACTACAGGGATTAATAATAGCTATGCTGATGAGCAGGCTACTCTGTCTGCAACAGGCACAGAATCTGTGCCTTGTGCAAGTATAATTATAAGGGATATTACCTTTAAGCTAATATCCACTACATTGAATGACCCTGATGCAGTACAGCCAGAGGATACAGTGCTTATTCAGGGTATTATCGAAAATATTGGCAAGAAAGATTATCTAAGTAATCTTGATGTTCAGGTTTTGTGGGGAACAACGACAATTACTACTAAGAGTGTCCCATGTCTTCTTGCAGGAGAAACATTTACCATTGGTGTTGAGAAAACATTCTTATGTGAACAGGCTCAAGGTATAACCATAAAATGTAATGGAGAAGGTATTGATAAGGAAAATATCGCTGCAAGCTCTACCTCTTCTGTAGATGAATTTATCCTTCATGACAGCCTGATGCCTGATCTAATCATATCAAACATCTCTCTTGCTGGACATTATGTTCATCTAACTATTGAAAACAAGGGACAGGGAATGACAGCTCCTGGCAAGGTTGCTGTACATGTATTCATAGATGGCAAGATGCAGGGCAGGCTTGGCAGTTCATACTTTGACAACCTATCATTCAGAAGACCAGGTGGAAGAAAAGGGATTAATACTGGATTTTCTATCTCTGGTACTCATACTATCATGGCAGTCATCGACCCTGAACCATTTAACATGATAAATGAGTCAGATGAAAAAAATAATACAGCCACTGCAACAATAGTTGCTCCCTCAAGTACTCGTGATCTGATAATTACAGATATAGACTATGATCAGGAGAATGGAATCGTGCCTGTAGTATCTAATCAAGGCTCTATTGGATATGCAGCAGGCACAATGATCAAGGTTAATATCAGGGTCAATAAACAACAGGTATCAGGATATACTTATACCTTAGATAATAGCCTTGAACCAAAAACAACCGTCCGATTGATCCCACCTGCTCTGATAAAGATAAAGGAATCAAGCCGTGTTCTTGTCCGCATTGACCCCATTCCAGAAAATCTTGATGATGAAAACATCAATAATATTATGGAGAAAAAGATCCAGATGTAATGCGGTCATTGAGCGAAGTCGAAATGTCCACTTGACCCCTTTCTCTATTTCCATATGAGGTGATAATGATTCAACAAAAGATACAGGAGATTAAGAAAAAAAAACAGGCAATCATCCTTGCTCATAATTACCAACGGCCCGAGATTCAGGATATAGCTGATTTTGTTGGTGACTCCCTTGACCTCTCAAGAATGGCTGCCAATACCAGAGCAAAGGTTATTGTCTTTTGCGGTGTGCATTTTATGGCTGAAACAGCCAAGATATTGTCCCCAGATAAGATGATATTGCTGCCTGATATAGATGCTGGCTGTCCTATGGCAGATATGGTGCCTGCAGAAGAGCTGCGAAAACTAAAATCCATGTATCCTGATGCTGTGGTTGTATCTTATGTAAATACACATGCAGTTGTTAAGGCAGAGTCTGATTATTGTTGCACCTCAGCTAACGGGGTAAGTGTTGTCTCTGCCATTCCAAATGAAAAAAAGATAATATTTACCCCTGATAAATACCTTGGCAGCTATATCATTAAACAAACTGGCCGGGACATGATATTGACTAATGGATTCTGTCCCACACATCAAACTATAACCAGGGAAGGCATCCTTGTGTTAAAAGAACAATATCCACAAGCAATGGTGATTGTGCATCCTGAGTGTAATCCAGATGCAATTGATATCGCTGATGAGGCATTAAGTACGAATGGCATGTGTAAGTTTGTTGCTTTATCAGGAGCAAGTGAATTTATTGTTGGCACAGAAACAGGTATTATTCATCGACTGAAAAAGGAAAACCCTCAAAAACAGTTTTACCCTGCATCTCCTCGAGCAGTATGTCCAAATATGAAGCTTATAACCATAGAAAAGCTGCTGTGGGCATTGGAAGAGGAGGCATATCAGATTGAGGTGGCAGAGGATGTAGCCGAAAAGGCAAAAATGGCTATTGAAAGGATGCTGGCTATTGTGTGAAAATAGACGCAATTAATCGCGTCTTTACGATAAAATATGAGGAGGTTTTTGATGAAAGAAAAGGTGCTTGCAGTTTTGGATGAGATACGGCCAAGCCTGATGGCTGATGGCGGCAATGTAGATCTGGTGGATGTCTCGCCTGATGGGGTGGTTAAGGTTAAGCTTGTTGGTGCCTGCGGTTGCTGCCCAATGAGCCAGATGACACTAAAATCCGGGATTGAAAGAATATTGAAGGAAAGATTGCCTGAGATAAAAGAGGTCGTAGGGGTATAAATAAATAACAAGCAGGGAATGATTGTAATCATTCCCTGCTTGTTAAGATAGCAATGGAGGGAGTAGAATGCATGAACTAACTGCTAATGATCAGGTAAATACCTTTGCTATGGGCAACGCCTTTTTGAAACGAGCAGTAGACTTAGGTTGGATTATTGGGAAAAAAGAAAAGGATGTAAAATGTTTTTTTGTTACACAAAAGGGGAGAAAAGAACTCGAATTGTTTGGCATTGAGGTAGCAGAGATATTGAAATATAAGCCTATTTATGAGAAGATACCTGAAAATATCAAAAAGCCTCAAATAGGTGAACAGATAATTGATGAGAAGGTTCATCATCTGGTTGTGTACATGACTCCTGAAGAGGAAAAAATATTAAGAAGATATAATATCTCAGAGGCTGAGTTTAATGTTTTGACCCCAGCCCAGATAGCATTTTCTACAAATAATAATATCACTACAGAAAGGGCAGAACAGTTGGTATCTATGGCTGCTCTTAAGAAACTGCCTGGCATTGGAGAAACCATGGTAAGCAAACTTTATCTGATTGGCATTCGAAAACCAGAGGATCTGAAATCTACAACCCCTGAAGAATTGAGAAATAAGCTGGAACAAAGGCTTGGAGCACCAATCAGCGATCATATAAATGTTGATTTGCAAAAAGCCATTGATTCACTTCATCGGTAGAAATGAGGAGGATACATAAGCATGAGTCTGCTTGAAATAAAAAATTTGCATGTTGAAATTGAAGGGAAAAAGGTTCTGAATGGGCTTAATCTGACGATAGAACAGGGTGAGGTTCATGTAATTATGGGACCAAACGGTTCAGGTAAAAGCACATTGACCATGTCTATCCTTGGGTATCCTGGTTATAATATTACTGATGGAACAATAACCTTTGCCAGAGACAATATCTCCTCGGGAACAGAATTAAACACTATGCCCATTTACGAAAGGGCACGGCTTGGCATATCCATTGCCTACCAAACACCGCCGGAGATACGGGGTGTAAAACTTCGGGATATTATCCGCATTGCCGGAAGTCATCCGCTCTGGAACCCACATGATGAACCAGAAGAAAATGTTGCCACACCATTATTAAAAAAAGTAGGACTAAACCCAGAACAGTTCAGAGACAGAGACATTGGGGTAGGGTTTTCTGGTGGAGAACGAAAACGGGCAGAGATTGCTCAGGTTTTTGCAGCAATGCCAAAGCTAATGATACTGGATGAGCCTGATTCAGGGGTTGATATTGATTCACTAAAAACCATTGCCATTGATCTTGGTGAATATATCAAGGAACATAGCTGTGCATGTCTGATTATTACCCATTATCGCCATATTTTACCATATCTTAAGCCTGATATTGCTCATGTTATGTGCGGGGGAAAGATTATGAAAAGTGGAAATCCGTTTGAGATATTTACCAGAATTGAGGAAAAGGGGTATTGTGAATATCTCGGGTTGTGTCCGCCAGGGATAAGGGATGAAATAGAAAGGGGGATGGAACTATGAGCTGGAAGGAAGAATTAACAAAAAAAGCAGTCGATGCTCAAAATAAGCCGGCTAAATTTGGTGAAGATATAGATATCTCACGGTTCAAAAAAGAGACATCAGATGTTTCTCAAGTAGCCTCTATGAATAGAGTTGCAGATGATATCGCTGAAAATGCCAGAAGTGTGGGCATAAACCCTGATGAGGATAACCGCTCTGGCACATTCTTTCAACTTGATCACTCGGTTATCCTGGCCTGCCAGAAGAAAGAGATGGAGGGGGTGGAGGTATTAAGTACTACACAGGCAATCAATCAGTACGATTGGCTGAAAGACTATTATTGGAAGGCTGCGGCTGTAGATGCAGACAAATATACATCTATGACAGAACTTCACCAGAATTCTGGCTATTTTATTCGTGCCAGATCAGGGGCACGGATTACCATGCCCATTCAAGCCTGCCTGTTTATTGGTACTCAAGGGTTGGTTCAATCTGTTCATAATATCATTATTGCCGAAGAGGGGTCAGAGCTTCATGTTATTGCTGGATGCACTACTCATCCCAGTGTCTCTTCTGGTATGCATATTGGGGTTTCAGAGTTTTATGTCAAAAAAGGGGCAACCGTCACCTTTACCATGATTCATGGCTGGGCAGAGGATGTGGATGTAAGACCAAGAACAGGGGCAATTGTTGAAGAGGGCGGGACATTTATTAGTAATTATATCTGCTTCAAGCCTGTCCGAAGTATTCAGATGTATCCAACCGCATCTTGTGTTGGCAAGGATGCCAGGGTAAGGTTTCATACCCTGATTTATGGCTCAAAAAATTCCTTATTTGATACTGGTTCAAGGGTATTCCTGCAGGCTGAAGGCAGTCGGGCAGAGATGACAGCCAGGGTTATTGCCGCTGATTCATCCAGGATAATCAGTCGTGGACACCTGATTGGTGAGGTATCTGAAAGCAAAGGGCATCTTGAGTGCCGTGGCTTGCTTTTGAGTGATAAGGCAAGTATTCATGCCATACCAGAGATTGAGGGCAAGGCATCAGGGTGTGACCTCTCGCATGAGGCTGCAGTAGGTAAAATACAACAAGCACAATTGTGCTACCTGATGAGTCGCGGATTGAATGAGGATGAGGCAACAGCATTGATTGTCCGCGGATTCCTTGACCCTGAGATACCAGGATTGCCTGAACACCTGAAGTATGAGATAAAACACACTATAGAGATGACCTCAGAAAAGGTGATGTAGTAGCTCAAGGATTCTATCCTGGTTGTAATTAGCGATATTTCATGCTGATAAAAATACCAACATAGAATGTTGGG